>CAZUKT010000001.1:0-12061 GCA_964620975.1 uncultured Rubrivivax sp.
CGCTGCCGCTGATGACACCCGCGAACGTGCTGTCGCCAGCCACGCCGGTGTTCAGCGTGTGGGTGGCCAGGGCCACGTTGCCGCTGCCTGACAAGTTGCCCAAAGTGTGGTCGCCACCCAGCAACACCGTGCCAGCCACGCCCACGTCCAGCGCGGGTTGGGCCGTCAGCCGGTCGGCACCCGCCAAGGTGAACGTGCCGCCGGTGACGCCCACCGTGCCGGCCGCCGCCGTGCCCGCCAGCGTGCCGCCGGCGCTGACGGTGATTGCCCCCGCGCCCAGGTTGGCGTTGGCCGTGCCGCCGCTGAAGCTGTAGTTGGACGCGGTGAGGGTGGCCGCGCCGTCCAGCGTGCCGGCCAGGCTGAGGCTGCTGACGGATTCATCACCGCCCATTTGCAGTGCCGCGCCTGCGTCCACGCTGACCTGTGCGGCGCCAGCAAGGCGGCCGGCGCTGCCCAGTGTGAGGCGGCCACCGGCCACCTGCACGGTGGTGGCCGCTGCCGTGCCTTGCAGGCTGCTGTTGCCGGTGACAAGCACACTGGCCGCGCCCAGGTTGGCGTCCACGCTGGCGCCGGCTTGCAGCGTGCTCAGCCCCGTGCTGTGCAGCAGGTGGCCCGTGCCGCCCAGCGTGCCGGCCAGCGTCAACGTGGCCACGGTTTCATCGCCGGCCAAGACCAGGCCGCCGCTGGCGGCCACGGTGACGGCGCTGCTGTCGGCCAGGCGGTCGGCCGTGGCGGCCAGGTTCAGCGTGCCGTTGTTGATGGTGACCAGTGCCACGCTGGCCTGGCCGTTGAGCGCACTGCTGCCTTCCACAATGAGTTCATTGCCGGCCAGGTTGGCGTGCACCGCCGCGCCGCTGCGCAGCGTGGTGGTGCTGGCATTCAGGGTGTGGCCGGTGTTGCCCAGCGTGCCGCCCAAGTCAAGGCTGGCCACGGTTTCGACACCGCCCAGCGTCAGCGTGGCACCGCTGGCCACCGTCACGGCGGCGGTGTCCAGCAGGCGCTCGCTGCTGTCCAGCGTGAGCGTGCCGGTGTTGACCTGCACCACGGTGGCGGCTGAGCTGCCTTTGAGCGTGCTGTTGCCCAGGCTCGTCAGCGTGCCAGCGCCCAACTGGGCCGATGCGCGGGTGTCGCCGCCGTCCAGCGTGACCTGCGCGGCCACCAGCGCGCCCGTGCCGGCCAGCGTGCCACTGAGCGTGAGTTCGGCCACGGTCTCGGTGCCGCCCAGTTGCAAGAAGGCGCCGGTGGCCACGCTGATGCGGCTGCTGTCGAGCAGGCGTTCATCGGCGGCAAGCACCACGGTGCCGGCGTTTACCGTGGTCAGCCCGGTGTGGCCCAGTGCCCCGGTCAAGGTGAGACTGGTGCCGTTGCCCAGCTTCACCAGGTTGCCACTGCCGCTGGTGCTGCCGCCATACACCGTGCTGGTGGCGGCATTGGTGCCCAGCGTGTGGGCGCCCAGCGCCACGTTGCCGTTGCCTTGCAGTGAACCCAGTGTTTCAGCGCCGCCCAGCGTGATCTGGCCGTCGAGTTGCAGTGATGGCTGTGCCGCCAGGCGCGACGCCGCGCCCAGCGTCAGGTTGCCAGCCTGCACGTCCACGGCCGTGGCCTGCGTGCTGCCGTCCAGCTGCGCATTGCCAGCCACCACCAGCGTGCCCGCACCCAGGTCGGCCGACACCAGTGCGCCGGTCTGCAGTGTGGTGGTGCTGGCGTTCAGGGTATTGCCGGTGCCGGCCAGCGTGCCTGCCAGGGTGAGGCTGGCCACTGTTTCTGTGCCGCCCAGCAGCAACGATGCGCCTGCACTCACGGTGACTGCGGCGGTGTTGGCCAGGCGGCCTGCGCTGCCGAGTGTGAGCACGCCGCCGTTGACGTTGACGGTGGCGGCTGCTGCGGTGCCACCGAGCGTGGCGTTGCCGTTGGCGTTGATCGTGCCCGTGCCCAGCAGCGCGCTGACATTGGCGCCGGCCTCCAGCGCGTAGCTGGTGGCTTGCAGCGTGTGCGTGGCACCGCTCACCACACCGGCCGTGCTGAGCTGGCCTATGGTGTCGCTGCCACCCAGGGCCAGGCCGGCTCCGCTGGCCACGGCCACGGTGGCGGCGTCGTCCAGCAGGTTGGCAGCGGCCAGGGTGAGGGTGCCACTGTTGATGTTGACGGTGCCCGCCGCCGCCGCAGCGGCCAGCGTGCTGTTGCCGGTTACGGTGATCGTGCCCGCGCCCAGCGCTGCGTTGGCCTGGCCGCCTGTTTGCAGCGTGACGCCGCTGCTGGCGGTCAAGACACCGGCGCCGTTCAGCGTGCCGGCCAGGGCCAGTGTCGACACGGTCTGGTCGGTGGCCAGCGACAGCGTGCCCCCACTCAAGACACTGACGTCGGTGCTGGCGCCCAGCGCGCCAGCGGCCACGGCCAAGTCGCCCGTGGCGCCCACTTGCAGTGTGGGCGTGCTCAGCGTGGCGTTGAGCGTGCTTGCGCCAGACACGCCCACGCTGGTGGCCACCACGTTGGCATTGAGCACGCCGCCGGCTTGCAGCGTGGCGGTGGAGGCGGTGAGCGTGCCACCGGTGGCCAGCGTGCCACCCAGGTTGAAGCTGCCCACGGTTTCGCTGGCGGCGTCCAGCCGCAGTGTGGCGCCAGTAGCCACCGTGAGCTGTGCCGTGTCGGCCAGGCGCGTGGTGGCGCCGTTGTCCAGCACCAGCGTGCCGCTGTCCACCAGCACCGCAGCAGCGGCCACGGTGCCGGCCAGGTGCAGCTCACCCGAGCCTTTTTGGCGCAGCGTGCCGGCGCCGGCCACGTCGCCCAAGGTGATGGTGATGTTGCGCTGGTAGGCCAGCGTGGCGCCGGGCTGCACGGTGAGCGTGCTGCCGCCTTGCATCGTCAGCGAGCCGGCCGTGCCGTCGCCCACGGTGAGCTCGCCGGTGTTGACGAGTGCCGATGTCGTGACCACCAGGTCACCCAGGATGGACGATGCGCCGTCGCTCAGCAGCGTGCCCGTGGTCAGGGGCACGCTGATGCTGCTGTTGTTGAGCGTGGTGGTGTTGGTGTGCAGCACGCCCGTGCCATTGACCGTGCCGCTGCCGCCAAAGGTGTCGACGAATTCGTCGCCGGCCATGGTCAGCGTGCCACCTGTCAGCACGCTCAAGGCCGGTGTGCCGGTGAGGCGGCTGCCGGGCGCCGACAGGGCCAGGGTGCCACCGTTTTGCACCGTCACCGTGCTGGCTGCCGAGGTGCCGGCCAGGGCTGCGCTGCCGGTGATGCTGAGTGTGCCCGTGCCCAGGTTGGCATTGACTTGGGCGCCACTGCTCAGTGTGACGCCGTTGCTGGCCGTCAGCGTGAGGCCGCTGCCGCCCAGCGTGCCACCCAGGGCCAGCGTGCGCACGGCATTGGCGGCGCCCAGCGTGAGCGTGCCGCCGGTGTCGACCGTGACATTGGCCAGCGCATCCAGGCTGCCGGTGGCCGACATCGTCAAGCTGCCGCCGTTGTTGACTTGCACCGTGCCGGCGCCCGCCGCGCTGTTGAGCGCGCTGCTTCCCGTGACCGTGAGCGTGCCGCCGCCCAGTGCCGTGTTCACCACGCTGCCCGATTGCAGCGTGGTGCTGGTGGCGTTGAGCGTGGACGTGCCACCCAGCATGCCGCCCAGGGCCAGCGTGCCTATGGTTTCGGCCGTGTCGCCGGTAACCAGGCTGCTGCCGGTGGCCACACTCAGGTCCACCGCGTTGCGCAGGCGGTTGCCGTTGCCGTCGCCAAGCACCAGGCTGCTGTTGCCCGTTACCGCCAGCGTGGCCACGTCGGGTGCCGTGCCGTCCAGGGTCAGCGTGCCGCCGCCGTTGACGTTGAGCGTGGCCACGTTGCCGGCCGTGCCGGTGAAGGTGAGCGTGCCGCTGCCGCCGTGTGTCAGGATGCCGGCGCTGGTGGCGGTGACGTTGCCCACGGTGAAGTTGCCGCTGCGGGTAAAGGCCAGTTCGCTGCCGGCGCCCAGGCTGTAGGCGCCGGTGCCAAAGCTGATGGCGCCGCCGGTGCCCACCGTCAGGCGGCCGGCGTCGGCCACGGTGGCGTTGCCGGCGCCGTCTATCGCCAAGCTGCCCAGCACGGTGGCGCCGGTGCCGTTGGCCTGCAGGCTGCTGGCCGTGAGCGTGCCGCTGCCACCCAGCGTGCCGGCCAGTGTGAGCGCGCCGACGTTGTCGTTGCCATTGGCCGTGAGTGTGGCGAGGGCTGCCACGTTGATGGCGGCATTGCCGGCCAGCAGGTTGGCCGCGCCCAGCGTGAGCGTGCCGCCATTGATGTTGAGCGTGGTGGCCGTCACGGCCTGGTTGATGGCCACGGTGCCGCTGCTGGCCAGCGCACTGCTGCCCAATTCGGCGTCCACCACGGCGCCGTCCGCCAAGGTGGCCGCGCCCGACACGGTCAGCCGGTTGGCGCCGCCCGCCAGCGCGCCGGCCAGCGTGAACACGCCGACCGTCTGGTTTTGTGACAGCGTGAGCCCGGCCCCCTGCGCCACTGCCACGGTGGCGGTGGTGGCCAGTGTGCCGCTGCCGCCCAGCGTGAGCGTGCCGCCATTGATGTTGACCGTGGCCGCCGTGGCGTCGTTGTTGAGGGTGCTGTTGCCCAGCACCACCAGCGTGCTGCCGGCCAGCGCGGGGTTGACCACGCTGGGGTTGAGCACCGTGCCCCGCAGCGTGCTGCCGTTGGTGGCAGTAAACGTGCGGGCAGCGGTGCCGCTGAGCGTGCCGGTGAGGTCCAGTGAATCCACGGTTTCGTTCTGGTTGCCCATGGCGAAGGTGGCGTTGTTGCTGACCGTGACGGCGGCGGCGTTGTTGATGCGGTCGCTGTTGCCGTTGCCCAGCGTGAAGGTGCCGGCCGTCACGCTGACGGCGTTGACACTGCCAGCCACGGCGCTGAGCAGCAGGCCACCCGTGCCATCGTTTTGCAGCGTGCCGCCGGTGCCGGTGATGCTGGTGCCCCAGTTGACCTGGCTGTCGCGCGCAAAGGCCAGTGTGGCGCCGGTGTTGAGGTCCAGGGACGGGGTGCTCAGCGCACCTGTGGTGGCGCCGTCGCCCACCGTGAGCGTGCCGCCGCTGACCAGCGCCGACGAGACCACGGTCACGTCCGCACGCAGTGTGGAGTTGCCGCTGGCCTGCTCAAGGATGTCGGTGTTGAGCGTGGTGCTGACGGTGGCGCCAGACAGCGTGGTGGTGCCGGTGGCGATGAGGTTGCCGGCGCCCGTCAGCGTGCCGGCCAGGCTGAAGGTGGCCACGGTCTCGTCGGCTGGTGCAGCCAGCGACAGCGTGGCGCCGGGATCGACGGTCAGCGTGGCCGCGTCGGGCAGCCGCTCGGCGGCTGCCAGGACCAGCGTGCCACCGGTCACCGTCACCGTGGTGGCGCCCACGGTGTTGTTGATCGTGCTGCTGCCGCTGGACGTGAGCGTGCCCGCACCCAGGTTGGCGCTGACCGTGCCGCCGGTGAGCAGGTAGTCGGTGGCCGTCAGGGTGCCGGCGCCACTGACCGTGCCGGCCAGCGTGAGCTGCTGAACGGTCTCGGCTGCGGCCACGGCCAGCGTGGCGCCGTTGGCCACCGTGACCAATGCCGTGTCGGGCAGCAGGTTGGCGCTGGTCAGCGACAGCGTGCCGCCGTCCACCTGGATGCTGGTGGAAGCCACAGTGGCCGAAAGCGACAGGCTGCCCTGCGACACGGTGGTGCTGCCCGTGTAGGTGTTGGCCGCCGTGAGCACGAGACTGGCGCTGCCGCCCTTGGTGAGCGCACCCGCGCCGCTGATGACCGAGCCGATGGTGCTGGGCGTGCCGCTGGACAGGACCCAGCTGCTGTCAGCCACCAGATCGATACCGCCTGTGGCCACCAAGCGGCCGGCCGTCAGGTTGGCGCCGACGGCGTGCACGCCGGTGCCGCCACCGTTGTCAAGGGTCAGGATGCCGCTTGCGGCAATGGGCGCGGCCACAGCCACCCGGCCCGTGCCGCCGCCGGGGCTGCCGGCGTCATGGGCCGACAGCCGCAGGTCACCGCCGACGGTGATGGGCTGCGCCACGACGATGTTTTCGCCGGCACTCAGCGTCAGGCTGAAGGCGCTGGCGGAACTGATGGCGTCGTTGACGGTGATGTCGTTGGTGGCTTGCAGCGTGACGGGCCCCGCCGCGAGCTGCGTGACCACGGCACCTGACGTGATGCGGCTGTTGGCACCCGGGTCGGCAAACAGCAGGTTGCCGCTGGCGAGGTCGTTGTTGCTGCCGTCATCGCTGATGTCGGGGCTGGCGGCCTGGATGGTGAGGTTGGTGGGGTCCAGCAGAAGGGTGCCGGCGCGGCCCTGTGGTGCGCTGCGGTCTGACTGGCCGTTGAAGCCCAGGAAGCCCTTGCTCGACACCTCCACCAGGCCGCCGTCGCCGCCTTGTGCACCGCCCCGCGCATCGGCCCGGCCGGCAAAGCGCGTGGACTGGTCCGACCATACGATGACCCGCCCGCCGTCACCCTGCACCCCGGCGTTGGCCGCCAGCCGTGCACCTGCCGCGACACCCACCATGCTGGCGTGCCGCACCGCCGGGTTGAGGCCTTGAAAGTCGCCTCCCACACGCACCTGGCCACCACCGGCCGGGCCGGATGCGTCCAGCACCGCCGTGCGGTCGAGCAGGATGCGTTCGCCCTGCACCAGCACGTCGCCACCCCGGTCGGTGCTGCCGCTGCCGGTGGCGTCCAGTGTGCCGGCGACGCGGGTGATGCCTTCACTGCCACCGTCAATGACGATGCGCCCGCCGCGCAAGCCCATGCTGCGGGCCTGCACCACGCCTTCGGTGTTGAGCACGGTCTCGGCCAGGCCCGCACGTGCGGCGGCGCGCAGTTCCACGCTGCCGCCGTCGGCCAGCACGTTGCCCAGTTGCACCAGGCGCGTGGGCAAACTGCCACTGCCAACGTTGAAGAAGACGAGGCCGTCGCCTTCTACATCCACCAGCACTTCACCGGCGGCGGCCAGGCCCACGCGGCGGGCTTCGATGCGGCCGCTGTGGGTGAGTTGCGGCGCCACCAGCGCCACCGTGCCGTCGGTGGCCGTGATGCTGCCTTCGGCGCGCAGTTCACCGGCGCCCGCGCCTTGCCCCAGCAGCAGCCGGCCCGAGGCCACGTCGCCCTGCGAAATGGACAGTGTGCTGGCCACCAGGCTGCCCACATCCACGCGTGAATGGGGGCCAAAGACGATGCCGCGGGGGTTGATCAGCCACACGCTGCCGTTGCTGCTGAGCGAGCCGTAGATCAGTGAGGCGTCGTCGCCCAGCACCCGGTTGAGCAACACCGCGCTGCGCCCCGGTTGTTGCACGTTGACCCGCTCGCCGGCGGCGATGGAAAAACTCGTCCAGTCGAGCCCGGCGCGGGGTGTGGTCTGCACGATCTGCATCTCACCCGGCGCCACCACGCGCACCGTGGCCTGCCCAGCCGTTGGCACGGCGCCCTGTGGCAGGGCCACGGCCAACGGGGCCGCCCCAAGCAGGCATACGGCCAGGCTCACCGGGTGCAGGGCAAAGGCCAGGCGCCTTGTGGCCAGCGGGGCGGGCTGCTGTGTGGGCTGGCGCGCCTGGCTGCGGGCTTGCGCACGGGCGCGTGCCGGGCCCTTGGCCAGGGGCTTTGCCAACGCGGGCGCTTCAAGACGTGTCATGGTGGAACCCCCAAGGCTGCGGCCAACTGGCCACGCCGAACAAATCAGTTGAACAGCACCGCCGCTTGCAAGACCACACGCACCTTGCTGGGCTCGTCACCACTGCGGGGTGTGCCGCTGATGGGTTTGGCCACGCTCAGGCGCAGCGAATAGTCGCTGCCGTGCACCCAGGTCATGCCCATGCCGGCGCCGCTGAAGACGCCAGTGTTCTTGGCCGCGTTGGGCTGCGTGGACAAGCGTGGCCGGTAGCGGTACTGCACGTAGCCGGTGTCAACAAAGACACTGGCCACCACCTCGCGGGCGATGCGGCCAAACCAGTCTTCGGGCGGCAGAAAGCGCAGTTCAAGGCTGGCCACGGCGCCGATGTCGCCCGTGCCTTCGCCGGTGGCAAATGCGCGCACGCCTTCGGGGCCACCCACGCGAAACTGCTCGGTGGTGTCCAGGTTGTTGGCCGCGAACTGGCCACGCAGGCTCAAGTACACCAGCGCACGGCCGGTCACCAGGTCTTGCAGCCGGGTCATGCCGTAGCTGAGCTTGGTGAAGGTGACGTCGTCGTCCAGGCTGCTGGTGCTGCCTTCCTGGTAGGCCACGCGGCCCGTCACCAGGCTGGCGTCGTAGGTGTTGACGCCGCCGCCCAGCGCGCTGTCACGGAAGTCACCCGTGGCGCCCACCGTGAGGCTTTGCACCGAGCGGCGCGCGCGGCTGTTGATGTTGCTGTCTTCGTATTGTTTGTGGTCCAGCGAGGCCAGCGTGAACACGTTGAGGTTGCGCGAGCGCACCACGGGGTACAGCGCGTAGGCGTTGGCCGTGGTGGCTTGGCCGTTGAGGTCAAGCGGGAACGCCGTGCGGTCAAGTTGGTACTTGAGGGCCGATGCCGAGGCGCCGAGCTTGATGCCGTCATTGCCTACCGGCGAGGTGTAGCCCAGCAATGCAAAGGCCAGGCCGCCCGTGGTGGACGCCAGCGCGTTGGCCGCAAAGCCGTCACCCAACCCGAAGGGGCTGTTGACCTGCACCAGGCCCGACAGGCGGTATTCGCCCAGCGCCTTGGAGCCATTGATGTCGAATTCGGCCTTGCCGGTGACAGCCTTCTCAGGCGCGGGGCTTACCACCAGCGTGGCCGTGCCGGGGCTGCTGCCGGCACGCACTTCAAAACGTGCGTTCATGCCACGCAGGTCGTTCAGCAAGAACACCACGCGCTCCACGTCGCGCACCTTGAGCACGCTGCCGGGCTCAAGCCGGGCCAGGTAGGACTCCACCACGTCGCGTTCAACCGGCAGGCCAGCGGCCCAATTCAGGATGACGCGGTCGAGCCGACCTTCAAGCACGGCCAGGCGGACCACGCCGCCTTCAGGTGTTTGTTCGGGCAAGTAGGCGTAGCCCAGGTAGTAACCCAGGTCACGCTGCATATAGCGGGTCAGTTCGGCAGCCGCATTCACCAAGTCTTCAAAACCACGCTGCTTGCCGGTGTAGCGCGCGGTGAGCGAGGGCAGGGCGTCGCGCAGCGCCTGGGGCGCCGTGTCGTCCAGGCGGTAGGACACCACGTCCACCCGCATGTCGTCGTCGGGCTTTGCAAGCTCGCGTGCTGCGGGTTTGCGCGCGGGCACCGATGCAGTGCTGTCGATGGCGGCGCGTGGCGGTGCGAGGTCGGCAGGGGGCGGCACCAAAGTGGGCGTGCGCACGGCTGGTGCCGTGGCCTGCGCGTGCACCGGTGCCGGGCAGGTCAGGCCAAGGAGGCCGAGGAGGCCCGTCATGAGCAGGGCGAGCAGGGCACCCGCACAACGTGATGACGCACATGGCATCGAATGCTCCATCCCGGCCTCTTTTGTTCTAGCCACGACTGCGGCGCTGCTGTTCGATAGTAAAGAAGGCCTGCCCGCAAGCCCCGTTGCCGGTTCATTCACCTTGGGGGCAAAACGTGCTTCGTCCGGTTCGCCCTGGCCGGGCGCACACGGGAGCATGCGTCACAAAGGCATCACGAACACTGTGTACGTTTGGGGGTTCTCATTCACGGCCGTTCTTGCGACACTGCGCCCCTTCCGGCTTTGGCGCCTGCCGGCATACTTGGCGATCCGCCCTTTTCCCCGCATGCAGTACAACAGTCGCCACACCCATGAGTGATCTCGACGACGCCCTGGCGCAAGTCGCCCGCTGGCTTGAGCCCCTTGCCGACGAGGCCGCGCCGTGTGGCCCCGATCTGGAGTACGACAACGAGTTCCTCGCGCTCGCCCAAAGCGCTGCGGGTAAACCCGAGACGCAGTTTGCGGCTGCCGAGTTGCCCGATTGGCGTGGCGTGCGCACTGCCTCTGAAGACTTGCTCGGCCGCTCGCGCGACTTGCGCATTGCCATCTTCTGGATGCGTGCCAACCTGGCTATCCAGGGCTGGCCGTTTTTGCCTGTGGGCTTGCGGCTGCTCAGCGGCATGCTGCGGGAACTGGGGCCCCATTTGCACCCCTTGCCCGACCCCGACGACGGTGACCCGTATGCCCGCGTCAACGCCTTGTCGGTGCTGCGCGAGTCCGAAGGCCTCATCGGTGAATTGCGTCGCGTGCTGGTGGTGCAAGACCGCGCCATTGGTGAAATCACGGGCCGTGCGTTTGAGCTGGCCGGTGGGCTTTCTCCCGCCCTGACCGACGAAGAGTCGCCGCCCAAGGACCAACTCGCCCGCATGCTTGAAGCTGCGGTAGAGCGTGCGCCCGGCCTGTCGCAAGCCCTGCTTGACGCCGTGTCGGGCGTGGACGAGCTCAATGCTGCGGCGCAAGCCGTGCTGGGCCGCGACAACGCCCCGGACCTGAGCCCCCTGCGCGCCTTTTGTGCCGCCGTGGCGGCGCTCTTGCCGAAGCGCGCCGATGTTGCGGCCGACACCGAAAGTGCCGACGGCGGCAGTGAAGGCGCAGAGGCTATGCGCAGCCGGGGCTTGACGGGCGGCGTGACCACACGCGATGAAGCCCTGCGGGCCATCGACATGGTGTGCGAGTTTCTGGAACGCACAGAGCCGTCCAACCCGGCGCCACTTTTTTTGCGGCGCGCCCGGCAACTGGTCAACCACAACTTCCTGCAATTGATGAAGGAACTCGCGCCCGGGCACATGCCTGAAGTGGCCCGAATCGTCGGCATCGACCCCGACACCGTCTAGTCCCCTGAAAAGACCTTGACGAACTTCGTCAGTTACAGGAAAACCTAGCCCTTCCGCAAAGCTTTCGGATAGCCCGTCTTGTTCGTCACACCAAAAGTCGCCGCCAAGGAGCCCGCATGAGCAGCAGCCAGAAATTCATCGCACGCAATCGCGCGCCCCGTGTCCAGATCGAATATGACGTCGAGGTCTACGGCGCCCAGAAGAAGGTGCAACTGCCCTTTGTCATGGGCGTGCTGGCCGACCTGTCCGGCAAACCGGCCGACCCATTGGCACCTGTGGCCGACCGCAAGTTTCTTGAAGTCGACGTGGACAACTTCGACTCGCGCATGAAGGCCATGAAGCCGCGTGTGGCCTTTAACGTGCCCAATGCGCTCACGGGGGAAGGCAACCTCAGCGTGGACATCACGTTCGAGAACATGGACGACTTCTCCCCTGCGGCTGTGGCGCGCAAGGTGGATTCGCTGAACAAGTTGCTGCAGGCGCGTGAGCAGCTTTCAAATCTGGTGACCTACATGGACGGCAAGGGTGGCGCCGAAGAACTCATCGGCAAGCTCATGGCCGACCCGGCGTTGCTGGGCACGCTGGCTGCCACCGCCAAACCCGAAGACGCGGCCTGATCGGCGCGACCTGTTCCTTCAGGCACGAACTCATCGTTGGAGATATCAAGAATGGCAGAAACCCAAGCCTCAGCAGCCCTGGCCGGCGTCACCATGGAAGGCGGCGATCTCGCGTCGCTGCTGCAAAAGGAATTCAAGCCCAAGTCCGACGACGCCAAGAGCGCCGTCGAGAAGGCCGTGCAAACCCTTGCGCAGCAGGCGCTTGCACAGACGCAACTTATTGGCAGCGATGTGGTCGCCTCCATCGAAGCAATGATTGCGGCCATCGACAAGAAGTTGTCTGATCAGGTCAATCTGATCATGCACAACGATGACTTCCAAAAACTCGAAGGCGCCTGGCGCGGCTTGGCCTACATGGTCAACAACACCGAGACCGACGAAACGCTCAAGATTCGCGTCATGAACGTCTCCAAAGCCGAACTCGGCAAGACACTCAAGCGCTACAAGGGCACCAACTGGGACCAGAGCCCCATCTTCAAGCGTATTTACGCTGAAGAATTTGGCCAGTTCGGCGGCGAGCCCTTTGGTTGCCTGGTGGGTGACTACCACTTTGACCAGAGCGCGCCTGACGTCGAACTGTTGGGCGAAATCGCCAAGATCTCCGCTGCGGCGCATGCGCCATTCATCACTGGCGCGTCGCCCACGCTGATGCAGATGGACTCGTGGCAGGAACTC
>CAZUKT010000001.1:12071-32628 GCA_964620975.1 uncultured Rubrivivax sp.
GTCTGAAGACTCCAAGTACGTCGGGCTGGCCATGCCGCGTTTCCTGGCGCGCATGCCCTATGGGTCGCGCACCAACCCGGTGGAAGCCTTCAACTTTGAAGAAGACACCGGGTCTGCCGACCATGGCAAGTACACCTGGGCCAATGCGGCCTACGCCATGGCCACCAATATCAACCGCTCGTTCAAGGAGTCGGGCTGGTGCACACGCATTCGGGGCATTGAATCGGGCGGTGCGGTGTCCAACCTGCCGACTCACAGCTTCCCCACCGACGACGGCGGCGTGGACATGAAATGCCCCACCGAGATCGCCATTGAAGACCGGCGCGAGGCCGAACTGGCCAAGAACGGCTTCATGCCGCTGGTGCACCGCAAGAACAGCGACTTTGCCGCTTTTATTGGCGCGCAGTCGCTGCACAAGCCGGCCGAATACGACGACCCCGATGCCACGGCCAATGCCAACCTGGCGGCGCGCCTGCCCTACCTCTTTGCCACCTGCCGCTTTGCGCACTATCTCAAGTGCATCGTGCGCGACAAGATCGGCTCGTTCAAGGAGCGTGCTGAAGTCCAGCGTTGGCTGCAGGACTGGATCATGCAGTACGTGGACGGCAACCCCGAGTCATCTTCAGAAGCCACCAAGGCCCGCAAGCCCTTGTCGGATGCTGAAGTGATCGTTGAAGACGACCCGGCCAATCCGGGTTACTACAGTTCCAAGTTCTTCCTGCGGCCGCACTACCAGCTCGAAGGGCTGACGGTGTCGCTGCGGCTGGTTTCCAAACTGCCGTCGGCAAAGGCAGGCTGATCACGTTGGGTTGGGTTTGAGCTTCCTCCCTGCGGCTGCGCGGGAGGGCGCCCCGTGCCAGGGGTGAATTTTTGCAGCGTCAATCGCCCCGGGAACGGGGCAGCTTAGGAGAAATCATCATGGCCGTAGACATGTTCATCCAGATCGGCGCACTCAAGGGTGAGTCGAAGGACAGTGTGCACAAGGAAAAGACCGACGTTCTGGCCTGGAGCTGGGGCATGAGCAATTCAGGCAGCGCCCACGTGGGTGGCGGTGCCGGTGCGGGCAAGGTCAACGTGCAGGACTTGTCCTTCACGCACTATCTGGACAAGACGTCCACCGAGCTGATGCTGGCTGCCTGCAATGGCAAGCATTTCCCCGACGCCTTGCTCATCGTGCGCAAGGCCGGTGAAAAGCCCGTGGAATACCTCAAGATCAAGATGACCGACGTCCTGATCACCGCAGTCAGCACGGGTGGCTCGGGCGGCGAAGACCGCTTGACCGAAAACGTCACGCTGAACTTTGCCAAGGTCAATGTCGACTACACGCCGCAAAAGCAAGACGGCTCTTCCGACAAGACCCTGACCATGGGCTGGGACATCGCGGCCAACGTCAAGGCCTGATGAAGGCCCAGGCCCAAGGGCTGGCAGGCGTCAGAGCCTGCGGCCTTTTGGGTCTGGCAAGCCCCACACGTCACCGCGTGGTTTCTACGGCGCGGTGACGTTGTTTTCTTTGGCACGGGTTTGGCCCCGGCAGGTGCGGCTGCACACAGCCTGCCGCCACGATCTTGCTTGTGTGTCGCACCACCAGCTTCGGAGTTTCAGCAGACATGGCCACACCCCTTGCCGCCGAGCAGGCCCTTAAAGAAGGCGACGCCGCTCGTGCGCTGAAGCTGCTGACCGAGCAAGTGCGCTCGCACCCGAATGACGCCAAGCTGCGTGTCTTTTTGTTCCAACTGTTGGCCGTGTTGGGCCAGTGGGACCGCAAACTGAACCAACTTAACGTGGCCGCCGAACTGGACGCCGCTATGCTGCCCATGGCGCAGACCTACCGCGAGGCCATCCACTGCGAAACCCTGCGTTTGCAGGTGTTTGCCGGGCAGAAGGTGCCCATGCTCTTTGGCGAGCCCGAGCCCTGGATTGCGTTGTTGATAGAAGCCTTGCTGCGCGAAGGCCGTGGCGAATTGCAAGACGCCGCCAAGCTGCGCACCCAGGCCCTTGACGAAGCGCCGGCCACTGCCGGCACACTGAATGACCAGCCCTTTGAATGGATCGCCGACGCCGACAGCCGCCTCGGCCCGACTCTGGAGGCCGTGATCAATGGCCGCTATTACTGGCTGCCCTGGAACCGCCTCTCGCAAGTGGTGGTCGAGGCGCCGGTCGATCTGCGCGACGCCATCTGGATGCCGGCGAACTTTCAGTTTTCCAACGGCGGCGAATCCGTTGGGCTGATCCCCACGCGTTACCCCGACACCGAGATTGCCACCGGTGACCTTTGTGCCTTGTCCCGCCGCACCGAATGGCGCGAAAGGCCCGATGGCAGCTTTGTTGGCCTGGGCCAGCGCATCCTTGCCACCAACACGGCGGAGACGGCCTTGATGGACGTGCGCACCGTGGTGTTGCGCAGCGACTGACCACAGACAACGCCCCTGCAGCACCGCATGGCCAACCTCCGTGCCCAAGACCGACTGCAGCCCGCCTTGCTCGACAGGCTGACCGATGACGAACCCGAGTCTCGGGTTGAAACCGCTGATTCACGTGTCATCAACCGCGGTCGGCTGCGCGAACTGGTGTTGCGTGACCTGACCTGGCTCTTCAACACCACCAGCATGTCGGGTGACGTCGACTGGACCACAGCGCCGCATGCCGAGCGTTCGGTGCTTTGTTTCGGCCTGCCTGCGTTGTCGGGCCGCAGCCTGTCGTCCATGGACCTGAAGTCACTGCAGGACGGCGTGCGCCAAGCTATCCTGCTGCACGAACCACGCATCCTGCCCGACACGCTGACGGTAGAGGCAGTGGCCAACGAAAAGCAGGTGGACCACCACAATCAGCTTGGGTTCAAGATCAGCGGCCAGTTGTGGGCGCAGCCGGTACCCATGGAACTGATGCTGCACACCGACATCGACCTTGAAACCGGCCGGGTCGAAATACGCGAATCCGCGCGTTAGCCAACATCGACATCCGACGCCATGGACCCCCGGCTGCTTCGCTACTACAACGAAGAACTCCGCCATCTGCGCGAGATGGGGGCGGAGTTTGCCAAGGCATTCCCCAAGATCGCCGCGCGGCTGGGCATTGAAGGCCTTGAAGTCACCGATCCTTATGTAGAGCGGCTGCTTGAAGGTTTTGCCTTTCTTGCCGGGCGCATCCAGCTCAAGCTTGACGCTGAGTTCCCACGTTTTACGCAGCGCTTGCTGGAGATCGTCTACCCGCAGTTCCTGGCGCCCACGCCGGCCATGCTGGTGGCCCACTTTGAGCCTGACCTGGCCGACGCCAGCCTGGCCGACGGCGTGCTGGTGCCACGCGGCAGCACGCTGACCAGCCGCGCCGGCAAGGCCAGTGCCACGGCATGTGAATTCCGCACCGCGCAAGCACTGACACTGTGGCCGCTGGAGCTGACACAGGCCGATTACTTTACGCATGCGTCCGATTTGCCCATTGCGGGCCTGCCCGAGTTGCGCAAGTACCGCGCCGGGCTGCGCATCCGTTTGCGCACCACGGCAGGCTTGGATTTTTCGCGCCTTGCGCTGAAGGACCTGCGTTTTCACTTCAGCGGCGTCGACGACATTGCCTACCGGCTGAACGAACTGGTGTGCGATGCGGCCTTGGGCGTGGTGGTGCAGCCCGTGGTGCGGGGCAGCGGCCGCTTTGAAGTTCTGGACAGCAGTTGCGTGGCCGCAGTGGGCTACGAAGACGAAGAGGCCCTGTTGCCGCAGAGCCTGCGTGGCTTTGAAGGCTACCGGCTGCTGCAGGAGTACTTTGCCTTTCCGCAGCGCTTTCTGTTCTTCGACCTGCAAGAACTGGGGCCCGCGCTGCGCAAGCTCGGTGGGCAAGAGCTTGAAGTCGTCATCCTGTTCACGCGCGGCGACACCGCCTTGCAGCAGGCGGTGGACGCCAATTGTTTGTCGCTGCATTGCGTGCCGGCCATCAACCTGGTTGAACGGCGTTGCGACCGCATCCATGTCGGCCCCGAGACGTCTGACTACCAGGTGGTGCCCGACCGCACGCGCCCGCAAGACTTTGAGGTGCACACCATCCTTGACGTGCAAGGCTATGGTGTGGGCGTCGACAGCGATTGGCGCTTTCTGCCTTTTTACAGCGCTTTCCACAGCGAAGACCGCAACCACGCCGCCTACTACTCGGTGCAGCGCGAGCCACGCATCTTGTCGGTGGCGCAGCAGCGTGACGGGCCGCGTTCGTCGTACATGGGCACCGAGGTCTACATCTCGGTGGTGGCCGCCCAGGAAGCGCTGTTCAGCCAAGACCTGCGCCAGTTGGGCGTGCGCGCACTTTGCACCAACCGTGACCTGCCCATCCTCATGCCCACAGGGCAGGACGGCGGCGATTTGTCGCTGGGCGGTGCCGCACCCTTGCGTGCCATTCGTGTCATTCGGGGGCCATCGCGCCCCTTGTCGGCGCTGCGCGAGGGCAACGTGGCGTGGAAGCTGATCAACCAGCTATCGCTCAACCACCTGTCGCTGCTGGACACCGACGCTGAACACGGTGCCGCCGCGCTGCGGCAGATCCTGCGGCTTTACGCGTCCACCGGCGACGCAGCCGCGCAGCGCCAGGTGGACGGTGTGCGCTCGGTGCGCATGAAACCCATCGTGCGCCGTCTGCCCATGCCCGGGCCCATCACCTTTGGCCGTGGCGTGGGCATTGATGTGGAGGTGGACGACCTGGCCTTTGAGGGCGGCAGCGCCTACTTGCTGGGCACGGTGCTTGAGCGATTTGTGTCCCGGCATGTGTCCATCAATGGTTTCACGCAACTGCGCATGCGCTCGCCCGGCCGTGGCGACATCTTGAACGGCGTGGCGCGCAGCGGTGCGAGGCCGATGCTATGAACGTGGCCGACCCAGGCATGCGGGCCACACCCCCATCGGCCCAGCCCGCTGCGGCCCGGCCCGACCCTGCCCTGGCCATGGCACAAACGCCGTGGCGTTGGGACTTTTTCCACGCGCTGCGCACGCTGGAGGCACACCACGCCGGCCTGCCGCGCCTGGGCACCGCGCGGCGGCCCGCCGACGAACCGCTGCGCCTGGTGCAGACGGCTGACCTGGCATTTGCACCGTCGGCGGTGGCCGCCGTGGTGCCGCAGACGCGTGGCACGGTCACCCGTGTGGACGTGCGCCTGTTTGGCCTCTTCGGCCCCAACGGACCACTGCCGTTGCACATGACTTCATTTGCCCGCGAGCGTGCATTGCACAAGGGCGACCACACCTTCCAGGCGTTTGCCGATCTGTTTCATCACCGGCTGCTGTTGCTGTTTTACAGAGCCTGGGCGCAGGCCCAACCCACCGTCAGCATGGACCGTCCGGCCGACGACCGTTTTGCGGGGTATGTCGGGTCGCTCATTGGTGTGGGTGGCGACGAATGGGTGCAGCGCGACGCCGCACCCACCAACGCCAAGCTGTACTTCGCCGGCTTGTTGTCGCGCCAGGTGCGCAACGCCGACGGCCTGCACGGATTGGTGGCGGGTTACTTGCGCATGCCTGTGCGGGTGGAGAGTTTTGTCGGCCGCTGGATGCGCCTGCAGCCTTCAGAACGCACGCGCATTGGCGGCTTGGGCGCTCGGCGCCGGGCATCGGGTGCCAGGCTGGGCGTCAGCGCCGTGCTGGGCAGCGCGGTGTTTGACCGCCAGCACCACTTTCGCCTGCACCTGGGGCCGTTGGATGCCAAGGCCTTTGGGTCACTCTTGCCCACCGGCACCGCGCTGCCCGCTCTCAAAGCCCTGGTGGACCAGTACATCGGGCTTGAACTGGGCTGGGACCTGCGCCTTGAACTGCAGCCCACAGCCCGTCCTGATTGCCGGCTGGGCCAGCATTCGCGCCTGGGCTGGACGACCTGGCTGGGCGCGCCTCGCGCTGGCAAGGCGCTGCACCTTGTGTTGAACCCCGAACCCGTACAAGCCCCGCACTGAACCCGCACTGAAAGGAAGTTCCATGGCAGAAATCAACCGCGTCGCGCTCTTTGGCAAGCTCAACGCCCCGGCCTACAAGGCGGTCGAGGGTGCGACCGTGTTTTGCAAGTTGCGCGGCAACCCCTACGTGGAGTTGGAACACTGGCTTGCGCAGATATTGCAAAGTGCTGACTCCGACTGGCACCGTGTCATCAAACACTACCAGCTCGACATGTCGGCATTGGCCAAGGACCTGACGGCCGCACTCGACCGCTTGCCACGCGGCGCCACCAGCATCAGCGACATCGCCGAAAACATCGCCGACGCCATAGAACGCGGCTGGGTCTATGGCTCGCTGCTCTACCACGACAGCGCGGTGCGCAGTGGCTACGTGCTGCTGGGCATGCTCAAGACCAAACACCTGCGCAATGCGCTGTTTGCCATTTCAAGGCAGTTTGAACGCATCAAGGCTGACGAGCTCAGCGACACGCTGCCCAAGCTGGTGGCCGGTTCGCCTGAAGACGGGCAGGGCGCCAGCGACGGCTCGTCGGGTGCCGCCGGTGGTGCGGCCCCGGGTGAGGCCAGTGGCGCCATTGCGCCCGCCGCCATGGGCAAACAAGAGGCGTTGAAGAAGTTCACGGTGGACCTGACGGCGCAAGCGCGTGAAGGCAAGATGGACCCCATCGTCGGCCGTGACGACGAGATCCGCCAGGTGGTGGACATCCTCATGCGGCGGCGCCAGAACAACCCCATCCTGGTGGGCGAAGCCGGCGTGGGCAAGACGGCCGTGGTGGAAGGTTTTGCGCAGCGCATTGCGCGCGGCGACGTGCCGCCGAGCCTGAAAGAGGTGGAACTGCGTTCGCTGGACGTGGGCCTGCTGCAAGCCGGCGCCAGCATGAAGGGTGAATTCGAGCAACGACTGCGCAGCGTCATTGACGAAGTGCAGGCCAGCCCCAAACCCATCATCCTTTTCATCGATGAAACCCACACGCTGGTGGGTGCCGGCGGGGCGGCCGGCACGGGCGATGCGGCCAATCTGTTGAAGCCCGCACTGGCGCGTGGCACGCTGCGCACCATAGGCGCAACGACATTTGCCGAGTACAAGAAACACATCGAAAAAGACCCGGCACTGACACGCCGCTTCCAGACCGTGCAGGTGGACGAGCCCGACGAACCCAAGGCCATCCTCATGATGCGCGGCGTGGCCAGCACCATGGAAAAACACCACAAGGTGCAAATCCTTGATGAAGCGCTGGAAGCTGCTGTAAAGCTGAGCCACCGCTACATACCGGCGCGGCAGTTGCCCGACAAGAGCGTGAGCTTGCTCGACACGGCCTGCGCCCGTGTGGCCGTGAGCCTGCACGCCACACCGGCCGAGGTGGACGACTGCCGCAAGCGCATCGAGGCGCTACAAACTGAACTGGGCATCATCGGCCGCGAAAAGGCCATCGGTGTGGACGTGGGCAAGCGCGAGGCCGAGGCGTCGGAATTGCTGGCCACCGAACGCACGCGGCTGGCCGGCCTGGACGCCCGCTGGGCCGAAGAAAAGGGCTTGGTCGACGAATTGCTGGCCCTGCGCGCCAAGCTGCGAGGTGGTGTCAAGCCGGTAGAAGGCACCGGCAGCACGCTTGAAGCCGCCGCCAGTGCCGAAGCCACGGCCGAAGGGTTGGCCACCGCAGCTGAAGCCGAAACCCAACGCCTGGCGGACCTGGCGCAACTGAAGGTGGTGCAAGACAAGCTGGCCACATTGCAGGGCGAAACGCCGCTGATCCTGCCCACGGTGGACTACCAGGCCGTGGCCGCCGTGGTCGGCGACTGGACCGGCATTCCGGTGGGCCGCATGGCGCGCAACGAGATCGAGACCATCCTGAAAGTGGCCGATGCCCTGGCCCAGCGTGTGATCGGGCAAGACCACGCCATGGAGATGATCGCCAAGCGCATACAGACCAGCCGCGCCGGCCTGGACAACCCCAGCAAGCCCATTGGCGTGTTCATGTTGGCCGGCACCTCGGGTGTGGGCAAGACCGAAACCGCACTGGCGCTGGCCGAATGCCTGTACGGCGGCGAGCAGAACCTGATCACCATCAACATGAGCGAGTACCAGGAGGCGCACACCGTCTCCACGCTCAAGGGCGCACCGCCCGGGTATGTGGGTTATGGCGAAGGAGGCGTGCTTACCGAAGCCGTGCGTCGCAAACCCTACAGCGTGGTGCTGCTCGACGAAGTGGAAAAAGCCCACCCCGACGTGCACGAGATGTTCTTCCAGGTCTTCGACAAAGGCTTCATGGAGGATGGCGAAGGCCGATTCATCGACTTCAAGAACACCTTGATCCTGCTGACCACCAATGCCGGTACCGAGTTGATCGCCGGGCTGTGCAAGGACCCTGACCTGATGCCCAACCCAGAGGGCATGGCCAAGGCTTTGCGCGAGCCGCTGCTGAAGATATTCCCGCCTGCATTGCTGGGCCGCCTGGTGGCCATTCCCTACTACCCGCTGAGCGACGAGATGCTGGGCAAGATCGTCAAGCTGCAGCTCAACCGGGTGAAGAAGCGTGTGGAAGCCCGCTACAAGATCCCGTTTGTGTACGGCGACGATGTGGTCAAGCTGGTGGTCAGCCGCTGCACCGAAAGCGAATCGGGCGGGCGCATGATTGACGCCATCTTGACCAACACCATGCTGCCCGACATCAGCCGTGAATTCCTCACCCGCATGATGCAGGGCCAGCCCATTGCCGGTGTCAACGTGGGTGTGGATGAAGGGCAGTTCAGCTACGGGTTCAGCTGAGTTTGAGAACCAACCAACATGCCCGCTCGGGCACGCCGGATTAGCGCTCACACGCTGAGCCGGCGGCCACCCGGGCGGCTGCAGCTTCAGCCGCCCGGCAAGCCCTTGAGGCCTTGCGGCGGCTGCGCCACCGACTGCCAGCGCAGCAGTGTGGCCACATTGCGGTGTCGGTGGCTGGCCAGGGGCATGAGTCCGTTGTCCAGCATGCGGTTCAGGTCTTGTTCTGACAGGTAGCGCTCGGCGCAGGCCTGCAGTTCTCGTTCGCCGTCGGGCAGCGTGCAGGTGTAGGCCGGCAGGTCTTCAATGTCGCGCTCGGTGGCTGGGTCCAAGGCCCAGCCCGCAGCACTAAACGCCCGCCCCAAGGACAGCGCACACGCCAGCGCGCCGCTGCCCCACAGCAGATCTGCGGTGTCGGCGGGGGCTGCCAGTTCTTCAAAACCGGGCTGCTCGGTGGCCTCTTGCCCTTTGCCGTAGGGCAGTCGCAAGAGCAGGCGCGGTGCCACCATGCCTATCCACGGCGCCACCTCGCTGCGGCGCAGGGCTTGCCAACCTGCCCCCGGGCCGCTGGCGGGCGTGGCACCGGAAGTGTCGCCTTCCAGCCCCGGTGCCGCACCCGTGAGCAAGGGGGCGCCCAGATGTGCGGCCAGGCTGCCGAGTGCGGCCAGCAGGCCGATGTCGCTGTCACCCGGGCCCCAGGCCTGCAGTACCACCACGGCCGAGCAATGTTCACCGCTGCCGGGCCCACACCACTGGTGGGCGACAAGATCATGCAAGGCGGTCTGGTCGGGCCGGCCGCCTGCCGCCACGATGTCGGCCAGCAGGTCGGCGCGCGAGGCTTCGAGCAGGTGCAATTGCAGCGTGTGGTCCAGGTCGAGCCGGCTGACGAGAAAGTGCACGCTGCGCCAGGCGGCCTCCAGCGCCCGAAACGCCGGCGCCTGCAGTACCGAGCGCAGCAGCGCCGCGAGCTCTGCCGCGGCTGCGGCCACGTAGACCGACTGGTGGGCCGGTGTCGGCGCCACACTTTCGGCGCCCAAGATACCGCGCACAAAGGCGTCAATGCCTTGCGCTGGCGTGGCCGGGGCCGCTGCGGCCACGGCCTTGGCCGTGCCGCCGAGCAACTGCCCCAGCAAGTCGGCTGCAGGCGCCGCAGGCAGGGCCGCTGCGCTTGTGGGCGCCGACAGTGCGCCAGAGGGCGGGTTCATCTCAGCAGCCGCTTGAGCAAAGGTGGCGGGCACCTGCAGGCGCAAGAGCCGGCTGCGGGCCTGCACCAATGCAGGCAGCACCGTCACAAGGTGGTCGGGGTGAAAGTCGTCCAGCGTCTGCGGTGCAAAGCGGCAGGGCTGCCCGCCAACCTGCAGATCAACACCAGGCGCCGTGCGCTACAACACGTTATCCAGGCTGTCGACGTCTATCCGGTGCACGCGCCGATCTTTCAAGGGCGGGCGCGTGGCAAGGCCCACACCGCCAAAGTCACCCACCAGCAGCAGCCGCATGGCGCCTCGGCCCGCTGGCCGTGCGGTTTGCGGCGTGGGCTGGCGCCCGAAGTCAAGCGTGAAGTCAAGTCTGGATGGCATGGGATTTGTCAGTTGTGGTTGCCCACGAGAGCAGGGTTTTGCATATCAGTCAGGGACATGAAACTGTGGGGCAAAAACGCGCCAGGAAAGGCGTTCAGGGCACTAGCATGCGCAGCTTGCCGCTGCTCCCACTTTGATGCAGAGTCGGTTGCTCGGCAAGCCCTACCTTCCCCGCAGACCACGTCAACATGCAGCCACAAGAGACCTCGCCAGAAGTCAATCTCCAAGACCCCTTGCGCCAAGCCATGGACGCGCATGGCAAAGGCCAGGTGCAAGAAGCGAGAGAAGCCTACCTGGCGGTGCTGAAGGCCGACCCCGACAACCCCGATGCGCTGCATCTGCTGGGTGTGTTGCACGGGCAGTTTGGCTCTGACGAACTGGCCGCGCAGCTCATTGGGCGGGCCATAGAGATCAACCCGTCTGAGGCCATGTTCCACAACAACCTCGGCAACGTCTACCTCAACCTTCGTCTGGCTGAAGATGCCGAGGCCGCTTACCGCCGTGCGGTGGCCCTGAATCCGCAACGTCATGACGCTGTCAACAACCTGGCGGTGCTGGTGGGGCGCCGTGGGGATACTGCCGCCGCAGAAAAGTTGTTCAAGGACTTGCTGGAAGTCGCACCGGGCTTCACCGACGCCCGCGAAAACTTGGCGTCGCTGTACCTGCGGCACTCGCGCCTGCAGGACGCGCTGACGCAGTGCGCCATTGGCCTGGTCACCAGCCCCCGTGCCAAAGGGCTGCGGCGCTTGCTGGGCGTGGCGTACTACTCCTGGGACATGCCCGAGCAGGCCGCCGAGGTCTATCGCAACTGGATGAAGGAAGAGCCCGACGACCCCATGCCGGCCTACTACCTGGCGGCCCTGACGGGTGTGGATGTACCGCAGCGGGCCTCTGACGATTTTGTGCGGGCCACTTTTGACGGCTTTGCCGACAGCTTTGACGGCAAGCTCGCCACCCTGGAATATCGCGCCCCGGCGCTGGTGGGCGAGGCCCTGGCTGAAGCGCTGGGCACGTCAGCCAAGGCCTGGCGCGTGGCCGATGCGGGCTGCGGCACGGGCCTGTGTGCTGAATACGCCGGGCCCTACGCCAAGAGCCTGGTGGGGGTGGACTTGTCCATGCCCATGCTCAAGCGTGCCGCCACGCGCCAGGCCTACGACGAACTAGTACAAGCAGAGTTGGTGGCTTTTTTGCAAGAGCGGCCGGCGGCCTTTGACGTGTTGATCTCGGCAGACACGCTGTGTTACTTCGGGGACCTGATGGCCTTTGCGCAGGCCGCCAGCAGCAGCCTGCAAGGCCCGGGCTGGCTCGTCTTCACGGTGGAATCCCACGCAGACGAGCCGGCTGCGCCCGACTACACCCTGCACGGCCACGGCCGCTACTCACACCGTGCGGGTTATGTGCAAGACGCACTGCGTGCCGCAGGTTTTGCCGATCCTGTCCTTCGAGAGGTTGTCTTGCGCAAGGAAGGCAAGAAACCGGTGCAAGGCTGGCTCGTGCGTGCGCAACTGCTGGCAGCCACGCAGCCCCCGTCACCGCTGACGACAGGCGCCGATGCGGCACCAAGGACAAGCACAAATGGCTGAGACAACGCTGTCAATCAAGCTCACAACGTCGCCGACCAGCCCGTTGCGCTTCTTGTCCATGACGGGCAACGAAGAGCTGTCGCGTCCCTTTGAGTACAACGTGGTGGCGGTGGCAAAGCCCGATGAGGTGATCGACTTTGACGCCTTGCTGGGCAAGCCGGCGCAGGTGAATGTGTCCGCCAGCAGCGGCGCGCCGCGCGTCTACCACGGGCTGGTCACGGCCATTGCCTTTGACCGCCAGGTGGGCAGCTACCAGGCCTACAAGCTCACGCTTCGGCCCTGGCTGTGGCTGCTGACCCAAGGTGCCAAGGCCCGTGTCTTTCACAAGAAGACCGTGCCCGAAATCCTTGAACAGGTGTTTGCCGAATACGGCGGCATCGTGGAAGTCCAGACCACCGGCACCTACCGCAAGCGTGACTACTGCGTGCAGTTCCGGGAATCCGACTTCAACTTCGTCAGCCGGTTGATGGAAGACGAGGGCATCTTCTACTTCTTCAAACACGTCGCCGACAAACACACCCTGGTGCTGGGCAATGCGCCGGCTGTGCATGTGCCCATGCAGGGACTGACTTCGGTGGACTACCAGAACGATACGGACCCCGCTGTCCTTGGCAACACGGTGGCCACCTGGCGCTGGAGCCGCGAGATCCGTACCGGCAAGGCTGCGGTTCGCGACCACAACGAATTGCTCCCGACCGAAACCTACGAAAAGACCGAAACCGGCGTGGTGGCGCATGCGCAAGGCAGCATTGAATCCTATGAATATCCGGCCGGCCTGCCCACCTACCCCGACGAGCCCGCTGAGCTGCAAAAGCTGCCCGCCGAGGCCGCCGCCATTGTCAAGCGCAGGCTTGAAGAACTGCGCTCGCGGCATGCGGTGGCGCATGCGCTGAGCAACTGCGTGGGGGTGTGCACTGGTGCCCGGCTCAAGCTGGCCAAGCACCCGGTGGCCGCGCAGAACGCCGAATACGTGGTCTTTTCGACCCAGCTAAAGATGCGCCTTTCGGGCTACGAAGGTGGTGCGTCCGACACCCCCATGCACCAGTGCGAATTCACGGTGTTTGACGTGAGGCTGCCGTTCCGCCCCGCGCGCACCACGCCACGCCCGCGCATGGCGGGGCCGCAGACAGCCACCGTGGTCGGCCCTCCGGGGGAAGAGATCCATGTGGACAAGAACGGCCGCGTGAACCTGCTCTTTCACTGGGAACGCGAGCGCACACGCACCAAGGACCCCCTCAACACTTGTTTTGTGCGGGTGGCGCAGCCGTCGGCAGGCAAGGGTTGGGGCATGGTATTTCTGCCGCGTGTGTGGCAAGAGGTGGTGGTGGACTTCATCGAAGGCGACCCTGATCGGCCGCTGGTCACGGGCCGTGTCTACAACCCCGAATACAAGCTGCCCTACGCGCTGCCCGCCAACAAGACTGTCAGCACCATCAAGAGCCGCAGCAGCAAGGCAGGTGGCGCGCAGGACTTCAACGAAGTGCGTTTTGAAGACCTCAAGGGCAGTGAATACCTGCTCATGCAGTCGCAGAAAGACAAACTCGAATTCATCAAGGAAACCACCAAGTCCCAGGTCGGCAAGGACGAACACCACACCGTCAAGAAAGACCGCAAGCACAAGGTCGAAGGCGAAGACCACCTCACCGTGGTCAAGGACGTCAAGATCAAGATTGACGGCAAGTACAGCAAGAAGGTGGCCAAGGACATGCTGCTCGCCACCGACGGCCAGCACAGCCTGAAGGCGGCCAAGGACATCACGGCTGAAGCGGGCACGGCCTACTCCATCAAGGCCGGCACCGACATCCACGTCAAGGGCGGCAAGAACGTGGGTGTGGACGGTGGCATGAACGTGCACGTCAAGGGCGGCATGAACGTGGTCATAGAGGCCGGCATGCAGCTCACGCTGAAGGCCGGCGCCAACTCCATCGTCATCGGGCCCGACGGCATCTCCATCACGGGCATGCCCATGGTCAAGGTCAATTCAGGGGGCAGTGGCGGCAGTGGCAGCGGTGCCAGCCCGGTGGCCCCCACGGCGCCAGACGCACCCGACGCGCCCGAAGCCCCGGTTGACCCGCTCTCCCACGCCTGACCCCGGCCCATGCATCCCACAGACACGGTGGCCGCCGAAGACGCGGCTTGGGCCGCCTTTGTGCAGGCGCTTGCCGACCACCTGGCCGCGCAATGGCCGGCCATGCCCGAGCGGCTGGGTGATCGCTACCCGGCTTTTGTGGACCTGGCCGTGCAGCAGGGGCTCAAGCGTGGCCTGAGCCGTGCCGCTGCAGTGGCACGTTATGTGAATCTCTGGTTCGTGTGGGGCCCGGCCTTCCATGACAAACCGGGTTTCGAGTGGGCCCTGGGCTTGCTGGCGGCACCCAAGACGCTGGAATGGGGCACCGTGCACCAATTGGTGCAGCGTTCCTTGGCCGAACTGCAACGCCTGCCCGACACCCGCATCGCGCCGCAGGCCCTGGCCGACGCCGATGCGCGGCTGGTGCACACCTTTGGCCACCTGGGCACGTTCGGCGCCATGCATCCGGTTGAAGCGGCCCCCACACCGTTGCGGGCCTGCGACCTTGAAGCCGTGGAACTGCGACTGCTGGAGCCCGCCGTGGCCCAGCACTACGCACTGCAAGGCGCGTTGTGGCAGCGTGTGGATCTGCCACTGCCGCAGCCCGTGCGCATTGACGCTGCCCGCCCGGCGCCGCGTGTCATTGGTGTGCTCTCGCAGGCGCCCGGTGTGTTGCCGCAGACGCGCTTGCAATTGCGGGCGCGTGCCCATGCCGTGTGCGACGGTGACGTGCACCCGGCGCTTGACTTCTGCGGCAGCCATGGCCAGTGGCGCTGGCTGGGCCACGAAACACGGGCCGTGAGCTGGCCTTTGGCCACGTTGGAGCCACCGGTGCCCGCAGCAGGTGCCGGCACGGCCATCGCCGAAGAAACATCGCCCGACATCTTCAAGCTCGACCTTCGTGTCTGTGGTCTGCGTGACCAGGGCGACGCCATGGGCGCACAAGGTGCACAGGTGTGGGTCTGGCCCGCATCGCAGTGGTGGCTCGAATTGCAGCGCACCGCTGCCGATTCGCAGGCCGTGGCGCCCACCCACCCAGTGCCGGTGCGTGGCAGCACACGTTGCCAGCTTGAACGCGACGGCAGCAGCGTAGACAGCGCCACGATGCGTGTTGCGTTTGAAGACGGCTTGGACGCGGCCACCGGCACGGCCCTGCAAGCGCTGCTGCGCGCCTGGGCTGCGGTGCCGGGCCTGGCGTCGCCGCAGCTTGAAGGGGCCCTGGCCCTGCTTTCCGGCCGCGCCGCCTTTACATGGGGCTGGCAACTGGGCGCCAGCGGTTTGGAAGGCCGTGCCTTGCTGCGCTTGCTGGGTGAGATGGACATGCAAGCGTGCGCGGCCGACTTGCACCTGCAGGCCGAGCTGGCTCTGCACGGTGCACGAGGCCGCCTGACACTGCGTTGCGTGGCGGCAGCGGCCTTGCGCGCCAGCCTGCGCCGTGAAGCTGCCGAGCCGCCGCTGCTGCCCGTGATGCAGGCCGCGCAGATGCACTTCAGCCTGCCCTTTGAGGCCGATCTTGTGCCCTTTGCCGCCGACAGTGGCGCTTTGCTGCAAGCCGCCGGCCCCTGCGCAGGCGCACTGGTGGGCGAGGCTGGCCTGCGCCCGCGCACCAGTGGCGGCAGCGGCTGGGAGTGGTTTGCCAGGCTGCGGGTGCAAGCCGTGAGCTTGCCCGTGGTGGTGGTGGACCCTTTGCTGGGCAGTGTCGTGCAGACGCTTGCACTGCTGCCAGAGCAAGTGCTGCTGGACTGGAGGCTGGGCTGATGGAGCGCTTGCTGGTCTTGCGGCTTGAAAGCGTGGGCGTGGCGGCCGAGGCGCTGGTCAACGGCGTGCCGGTGGCCCGCACCGGGCTGGGGCAACGCGTGGCCACCGTGCCCATCCACGAATTCACGCTGGCGGGGGGCAACGAACTGGAACTCGTCATCCAGCCGCCCCCGCCGGGCCTGCCCGCCGTGCCTGAGCCCTGGCTCAGCGATGGCCATAGCGGCGCCAGCCTGCGCCTCTTGTTGCCCCGCACCGGCCAGCTGGCACACCCTGAAAACGCCCGCACCCTGGCCCTGCTGGAATGGGCGCCGGTGGCCGGCGATGTGAGTGAAGTGCCGGCCACCGTGCGCCGTGCGGTGGACCTGCCCATTGCCTTCCCACGCTGGCGCTGGCTGGACGCGCCGGTGGTGGACGACCCGCAGTCGCTGCGCGCGCCCATTGCAGCCTACCTGCAGGGCCTGGCCGTGGGCCTGATGCGCGGCGACGTGGAGCCGCTGCTGCTGGCCGCACGTCTGCGTTTAGAAGACCTGGCGCAAGCCTACCAACGAATCCTGGCCGACGACGTGGGCCGCCTGCGGCTGCAGGTGCAGCAACTGCATGCCCGCCAGCCGCTCAAGCCCACCATGCCCAAGGCCGACACGCTGCGCCTGCGTGCGGTGGCCGGTGGGCGCTTGCTCGAATGCCTGGGGCCTGACGGCGGGCCGGCCCTGCAAAGTGCCGTGGCCGATGGCGGCCGTGTGGCCTGGCCCGTGCGCGTGGCCGTGATCGATGGGCGGTTTTATGTGCTGCGCTGAGGTTGCACGTCACGTCCTGGCGGCGCTGGTGCAGCAGCCAACAGGCGCCACGCCGCTATGCTGCGGTCTGTGATGCAACCCGGAGCCCCTGAATGATCGTGCTCACCGTGCTCAGCTACAACGGCGAGCGCGCGCAAGGCCTGTCGGCTCAGTTTGATGAACTTGGCGGCACCATCGGCCGCGCCGACAACAACCAGCTGGTGCTGCCCGACCCCGAGCGCACCATCTCCCGCGTGCATGCCCGGGTTGTGTACCGCGCGGGCCGCTATGCCATTGTCGACAACGGCAGCAACCCCATCAGCCTGAACGGCATCCCGGCCGGGGCTGGGCGCGAACACCCTCTGAACCCTGGTGACGAGGTGCAGATTGGCGGCTACGTGCTCGCCGCCAGCGCCGCCGGTGGCACTGCCAGCGACGACCCCTTTGCCGACCTCTTTGGCGGGGCTGCGACCGGGCTGGCCGCGCCCACGCCCATGGCACCCAAGCCCGTGGCGCGGGCGCCCGCGCCACCTGCTGCCGCATGGCCGGCTGCAGCCGCAGGCGCCACCCAGGCCTGGACGCCGGCGCCTGCCGCCCCTGCGGCGGCGGCCACCCCGGGCGCTTCAGCGGCGTGGTTGTCACCGCCCGGACCACCGCGTGCCGCTGCGCCCGTACCGGCGCCACCACGCGTCTCAGCGCCATCACCCGGCCACATCCCCGACGACTGGGACCCCTTCGCCCCTGACGTCGAAAGCAGCCCCGCACCGGCTGCAACGGGCCAAGACCTGCTGCTGGACCTGCCGCTGGGCGGCGGCGGTTCGCTGGATGATCTGTTCGGCCTGGGCGGGGGCATGCCCGCAGGCGACCCGCTGGGTGCAACGCCGGCAGCGGCGCAACTGCAGCAGCCCAACATGGCCAGCAGCGTTGACCCGCTGGAGGCACTGTCTCGCACGGCCACGCTGATGCCCATGTCGCGGCACGACCACGCGTCCGAACTCAACACGCCCATGTTGTTGCCGCCCAGGCCACCGGCCCAGCCGCCGGAACCGGCCGCTTTGCCGCAAGGTGCCATCTGTTCTTGGGACGACCCCCCGCGTGACGGCCGTGTGGTGACTCTGCCCGGGGTGCACCTCAGCGACACCACGCCACCACCCAGAGCATCGGCGCTGGCCGGCCTGGCGGCACTGGCTGCCACGGCCACGACGCAGGCACCCGCACCGGCCGCCGCCTACGCCACCAAGGGCATGGCTGCCGCGCCGGCCGCAGCGGCAGGCCAGGCCCATGCCGACGCCCTGCTGACGGGTTTGTTGAATGGCCTGGCCACCCCCGGACTGCGATTGCCTGCACTCACGCCCGAAAGCATGCAGCTCATCGGCCAGCTACTGCGTGAATCCATGCGTGGCACGGTGGAACTGCTGGTGGCGCGGGCTGCGCTCAAGCGCGAGATGCGCGCCGACATGACCATGATCGTGGCACGCGAAAACAACCCGCTCAAGTTTTCGCCCACCGTGGAGGTGGCGCTCAACCACCTGCTGGGAACGCAGTCACCCGGCTTCATGCCGCCGGCGCCCGCAGTGCGTGACGCCTTTGACGACTTGCGGGCACACCAGTTGGGCGTCATGGCCGGCATGCGTGCTGCGCTGGAAGGGGTGCTGCAGCGTTTTGACCCGCAGCAGCTTGAATCCAAGCTCACCCGCAAGGCGTCCATTTCCAGCCTCATTCCGGGCGCCCGCAAGGCCCGCTTGTGGGAGCTGTTTCAAGAGCTGTTCACGCAGTTGCAGAGTGAGGCGCAGGATGACTTTGATGAACTCTTTGGCAAGGCCTTCTTGCGCGCCTACGAAGACCAGCTTGACCGCCTGCAAGGCGAGCCGGGCCCGCGCTGACATGAAATGCACACCGCCCGCAGCGCCGTGCCACAACTGTGGCGCGCCAGGCCGCGAGCACCTGCGGCAAGGAGCGCAGTGACATGTTGGCGCTCGAAGTCGCATTGCTGTCCGACCGCGGTGGCCGCAAGTACAACGAAGACGCCTGCGGGCATTGGCACTCGCGACGCCACCTGTGCTGCGTGCTGGCCGACGGCGCTGGCGGCCACGGCGGCGGCGATATCGCGTCACGCTTGGCGGTGCAAGAACTGATAGGCCGTTTTTCGCAGCAGCCTTCAGAGCGTGCCACCGAACTGGACCAGTTGCTGCGTGTCACCAACGACGTGCTTATCAGCCAGCGTGTGCCTGGAACCCCCAAGCAGGACATGCACAGCACGGTGGTCTGTTTGATCCTTGACTTCGTGGGCCACCGTGCCCACTGGGCGCATGCGGGCGACTCCCGCATGTACTGGTTCCGAAAGGGCAAGGTGCGTGACCGCACACGCGACCACAGTCTGGTGCAAGGCCTGGTGGACAACGGCGTGCTCACCCCCGAGCAAGTGCGCAACCACCCCAAGCGCAGTGAGCTGCGGTCGGCCCTGGGCATCGCGGCCGACCTGCTGGAAGTCAGTGCCGGAGACGGGAGTGACGAAGTCCAGGCTGGCGACGTGTTCTTGCTGTGCACCGACGGCTTGTGGGAGTATCTTGACGACGACGTGCTGGAACGCACTCTCGCGGCGGCATCCAACCCCGGTGCGTGGATTGGTGAGTTGGGCGCCGAGGTAAGGCGCGCCGCCAGCCACAAGGCCAGCCACGACAACTTCAGTGCGGTGACCGTGTGGACACGGCCGGCCCCCGAGTTATAGGCCTGCGGGCACAACAGCAAAGGAGCAGCAAATGGGCATGCAAGTCTGCATGGGCGCGATGATGCAGTGCGCCATGGGTATGGCGCCGTCCACCCTGATCCCCACGCCCAAGACCGTGATGACCAGCAACATGATGGCCGCCAACATCATGGACCATGTGCCCATGATGAACATCCCGCCTTTTGGCATGTGCCAAAGCCCGGCCAACCCCATGGTGGCGGCCGCCACGGCAGCCGCCCTGGGTGTGCTCACGCCCATGCCGTGTATCCCCATGACAGTGGCGCCGTGGGCCCCCGGTGCACCCACGGTGTTGGTGTGCGGCATGCCGGCACTGAACAACAGTTCCAAGCTGATGTGCAACTGGGGCGGCGTCATCAGCATCAACATGCCTGGGCAGATGACGCACCAGATTCCCTGAGCCAGCCACAAGACCGGCTGTTGTGGGTCTTGGGTCGTGAGGGGCCCGAACGCGCAACGCAGGCATGCAGGCGCCAAGGCGCCACAACGCGGGTGCCAACCGCAATGAAAAAGGCCCGCGTGCTGCGGGCCTTCTTGCATGGTGCGGCTGACGGATCAGGAAGGGGGTACCGCGCGGCCGATTTCGACCCGGCGGTTTTCTGATGCAAATGGATCCTTGGTGTTCTTGGGCGCATTGGATCCAACGCCCACGGGCGCGATCATGGCTGCTTCGGCACCCAGTTCCACCAGGTATTCCTTCACCGCCTCGGCGCGGCGCTGCGACAGCGTCAGGTTCACGGGCGCCGAGCCCGATGCGTCGGCATGGCCTTCGACGCGCACCACCTTGCCGGTGCCGCGTTTGGTCTTCAGCACCTCGGCAAACACTTCAAGCTGGCGGCGCAGCGTGTCGGGCAATTCGGCCGAACCCACCTTGAATGAAGCCGCCGGCAGCGAATAGCGCACGGCCGGCTTGAAGCCCATGCACTTGAAGCCAGCCGCTTTGAGCTGCTCACACGATTCTTCGGGGAACAGGCCCTCGGCCACGGCCTTGGCGTCGGGCACCACCTGGCCCATGTCGACGGCCTCTTGGGCCTGGGCTTGCGTAAAGGCCACCACGGCCAGGGCCAGGGCGCCACGGGTGAACAGACGGTATGGATTCATTGCATGACCCCTTCTTGCAGGTTGGGCGGCTGACCAGACCCGGTGGCAGGTTCGCCGCCGGAGGCTGCCCCCTGTGCCGCTGCAGTGCGAGCACCCGTACGGGCAGAGCCCCACACATTGCAGCTAACAAAATGATACTCGTCGATGGTCTTGCTTTCCATCCCCAGAAGCGGTGGCGAAAACGCAGGGGCTGTGGTGCCGCTTGGCGGTGACGTGCCGTGCCCGGGCGTGTATCGTTCGCCATCGCCCTGACGACAGGGTGGGCCGCATGGC
>CAZUKT010000001.1:32638-44430 GCA_964620975.1 uncultured Rubrivivax sp.
AACCCCAAATGGAAGGGCGTCGGGCAGGCAGGGGGAGTGGCACAAATCACGTCCGAACGCAGGGCGTGTCACCGCACAGTCCCCGGTGACGACCGGCCAGCGGCCGTGTATCGTCGCGCAGCGGCTTGCGCTGGCGCGGCCGGCGGGCGGCGCGCCTGCAGGCAGGCGCGCTGACCGACCTTGCGACAAGAACAGCGCCCACGGCGAGAGCTCCCCTGAAGGACCGCGGCCCCGATGACTTGGCACAACAAGGTGATGTGGACCGAGGGCATGTTCCTCCAGCCCCAGCACTTCCAGCAGCAGGACAGGTTTTTGGGGCGCCAGGCCGAGGGCCGGTTTGCCGCCACCACGCCCTGGCCCTGGGGTTATTTGGGCTTGCAGCTAGACGACGCGTCGCTGCTGCAGGGCCGCATCATGGTCAACGGCGCACGCGGCGTGTTGCCCGACGGCCTGGCCTTTTCCATTCCGGGTGATGACCCTGCGCCGCCGGCGTTTGACGTGCCGGGCGACATGCGCGACGAACTCGTCATGTTGGCGGTGGCCCAGTCGCGCCCCGGCGTGACTGAAAGCGACGTTGAGGCCACCGAAAACTCCATGCCACCGCGTTGGCGTGTGACAGACCTGGACGTGGCCGACATCCATGCCACCAGTCTGCGCGAGGCGCCGGTGCAGATCGGCCGGCTCAACCTGCGCCTGGTGCGTGAACACGATATCAATGACGGTTATGTGGCCTTGGGCGTGGTTCGCGTGATTGAACGCCGCGCCGACGGCCGCGTGGTGCTAGACAGCCAATATGTGCCGCCCATGCTGCACGCGCAGGCCCAGCCGGTGCTTGACGGCTACCTGCGTGAAGTACACGGAATGTTGCACCAGCGTGGTGAAGCCCTTGGGGCCCGCATGGCCCAACCCGGCCGTGCGGGCACGGGTGAGGTCGTTGATTTCTTGTTGCTGCAGGCCATCAACCGCAGCCAGCCGGTGTTTGCGCACTTGCAGCGCTTGCCGCTCTTGCACCCGGCCAGTTTGTATGAAATGTGCCTCGGTCTGGCGGGTGAACTGAGCACCTTTCGCGAGCAGCGCCGCCCTGTGGCCTATCCCGAGTACCGTCACGACGACCTGGCCGGTTGTTTCCGCGCTGTCATTGCAGATTTGCGGCAGTCGTTGTCGCAAGTGCTTGAACAAACCGCCGTGCCCATTGACCTGCAAGAGCGCAAGCACGGCATCCGCGTGGCCATCATTGGCGACGTGGACCTGCTGCGCAACGCGTCCTTTGTGCTGGCCGTGAACGCACAGATGCCCAGTGAGGCACTGCGGCTGCGCTTTCCCACGCAGGTCAAGATCGGCCCCGCAGAGCGCATCCGTGACCTCGTCACCCTGCAGTTGCCCGGTGTCACGCTGCGTGCGCTGCCGGTGGCGCCACGGCAGATTCCGTACCATGCCGGCTTCACGTACTTTGAGCTTGAGACACGGGGCAACGAGCTGTGGAAGCAGCTCGAAACCTCGGGTGGCCTGGCCATGCACATTGCTGGCGAGTTTCCGGGCCTGGGGCTGGAGTTCTGGGCGATACGGGGTTGACGCGGTTCAAGCAGTTGCAGCGCTTGAAGCGGCCGCAACGGTTGAAGCGCTTGTAAGCGGCAAAAGGCATAAAGGGCCACAAGGATGAGCGACCACGACGCCCCCGATCCGTTTGCGGCCTTTGAGGCCGACCGCACGGTCATCAAACCCAGTGCGGGCCGCGCCGGGGCCAAGGCTGGGGCGCCGGCAGCATCCGCAGCGCCTGCGGCCACGTCCGCCACCCATGCACCCCAGCCGGCCGGGCCCACAGGCATGGGCCGCCCAGGCGGCGCGCAACTGCTGGAGGCGGCTTTGCCGGAACTGCCGGCGCACGCCAGCCTCAACCCGCTTGTGCAAGTGGCGGCACCGCTGCTTAGCGCCGCTCCCCGGTTGCGTGCCACGGTGCGCCACCCCAACCCGGCTGCATTGCGCGCCACACTGGTGGAAGCCGTGCAGCGCTTTGAGGCGCAGGCGCGTGCCCAAGGTCTGCCGAATGAGCAAGTGGTGGCCGCGCGCTACATCCTGTGCACCTTGCTCGATGAATCTGCGGCCAGCACACCCTGGGGTGGTTCGGGTGCCTGGGGCGCGCAGAGCCTGCTGGTGCACTTCCACAATGAGTCATGGGGCGGCGAAACGGCCTTTCAGCTGCTCACGCGCCTTGCGCAAGATCCCAAGCAGCATCGCAACCTGCTTGAACTGGTGTACGCCGCGTTGTCGCTGGGGTTTGAAGGCCGCTATCGCGTGCTCGACAACGGCAAGGCCCAGCTCGACGACCTTCGCACCCGATTGGCCGCCAAGCTGCGTGAACTGGCCGGGCCGGTAGACAGGTCCTTGTCCACGCAGTGGCAAGGCGTGGCTGCCGCCCGCGTGCGGCTGAGTGACGGCATCCCGCTGTGGGCCATGGGTGCCGTGCTGGCGGGTGTGCTGCTGGCGCTTTTCATGCTGCTGCGGCTGACGCTCAACGCGCAGACCGACGCCACCTTCACCGCGTTGCAAACCATCGACAGCAAAGCCGTGGCCGCCACCGCCCAGCCCATGCCGGTGGTGGCGCCGGCAGCGGCGCCACCACCGCGCTTGGCAGCACTGCTCAAGTCCGACATTGACGCTGGTGCGGTGGAGGTCAAGGACTTGTCCGACCGCTCCATCGTCACGCTGCGCGGTGACGGCGTGTTTGACGCCGGCAGTGCCGACGTGTCGGGCCGTGTCAAGCCGCTGTTTGAACGCATCGGTGCCGCACTCAACAAGGTGCCTGGCCCGGTGGTGGTTGCCGGCCACACCGACAACCAGCCCATACGCTCCTTGCGTTTCCCGTCCAACTGGCACTTGTCCAAGGACCGCGCAGCCAGTGTGAAGGCCCTGCTGGGTGCTGCCGTCAAGCCCGAGAGGCTGAGCGCCGAGGGCCGGGCCGATACCGAACCCGTGTCCGACAACGGCAGCGCAGAAGGCCGCGCCCGCAACCGCCGCGTGGAAATCACGCTCCTTGCCGCAGCACCCGCGTAAAAACATGAAGCGATCTCTTCAATGGCTCTTGAGCCCACTCGTGCTGGGCACGCTCGGCCTGCTGGCCTTGTCGGCCCTGGTGTGGTGGGTGGGCCCGCTGCTGGCCATCGGTGAAGCCCGGCCCTTTGACGCGGTGTGGGTGCGCGTGGCCGTGCTGGCGGTTTTGTGGGCGCTGTGGGTCGCACACCTGGCCTACGGCGCCTACAAGCGCAGGCGTATCAATACCGCCTTGTTGCAAGGCCTGGCCGGTGGCCCCAGCGCCAGCGACAAGGAAGCGCAGGTGCTTGCCAAACGCTTTGACGACGCCGTGCAGCGGCTGAAGGCCAGCAGTGGCACCCGCTGGTGGGGTGGTGGGCAGCAGTTGTATGAGTTGCCCTGGTATGTGTTTGTGGGCGCGCCCGGCTCGGGCAAGACCACGGCATTGATGAACGCCGGCTTGCAGTTTCTGCTGAACGACGGCGCCGGCAGCAAGGCCTCGGTGCAGGGCGTGGGCGGCACACGCAACTGTGAGTGGTGGTTCACGCAGGACGCGGTGCTCATTGACACCGCAGGCCGCTACGCCACCCAGGAGTCTGACAAGGACGTGGATGCCAGCGCCTGGGACAACTTCCTGGCCCTGCTTAAGAAGACGCGTCCGCGCCAGCCTATCAACGGCGTGTTGCTCACCGTCAACATCCAGGACCTGCTGCAGCAAGGCGCAACTGAGCGGCAGGAGCACGCCGCCAAGCTGCGTGCCCGCCTGCAAGAGCTGCAAACCAAGCTGGGGGTGCGTGCCCCGGTGTATGTGCTCGTGACCAAGGCCGACCTGATCGGTGGCTTCAACGAGAGTTTTGAAGCGCTCGACAAAGACGGCCGCGACCAGGTCTGGGGCTTCACCTTCAGCCCCGACGCGCCCGCCGGCGGCGACCCGATGGCCGACTTTGGCGCGCTCTATCAGCAACTGCAAAAGCGCCTGACTGAACAACTGATAGACCGGCTTGAATCCGAACGCGACGTGCTGCGCAAGAGTGCGATGTTTGCCTTCCCGCAAGAATTTGCGGCGCTGCAGGCCGTGCTGGGCGACTTTCTTCGCCTGGTGTTTTCTGGCGGGGGCGCAGTGGAGACGGCGCCGCGTGTGCGTGGTGTGTACTTCACCAGCGGTACGCAAGAAGGGTCACCCATTGACCGTGTGATGGGCGCGCTGGGCCGCTCTTTTGGCATGGACGTGCGGGGTGCCGCCATTGCGCCGGGGCGTGGCAAGAGTTTCTTTTTGCACAAGCTGCTCAAGGACGTGGTCTTTGCCGAGCGTGGCCTGGGTGCGCGCAACCCGGTGGCCGAGCGCCAGCGCCGCGTGCTGCGCACGGTGGCCATGGCCGGCATGGTTGTGTTGGCCGTGGCCGTGGGCCTGGGCTGGGCCATCAGCCGCAACCGCAACCTTGACCATGCCGCGCAGGTGGCAGCCCGGTTGCCGGCGTTGCAGCAGGCCGTGGGGAGCTTGCCGCCGGCCAGCACGGCCGACGTCGCCCCGCTGCCGCAAGCGCTGGCGCAAGTGCGCGATGCCGCCAAGCTTGAAGGCTTCAGCATCGGCGAGCCGCCGCTGCTGCACGGCCTGGGCCTGTACCAGGGCGACAAGCTCGACGCTGGCGCGCAGATCGCCTACCGGCGCCTGCTTGAAAAGTCCCTCACACCGCGTGTGGCACGCCGGCTTGAGGAGCGCTTGCGTGCCGCCAACCGCGACAACCTGGAAAACGCCTACGAGGCGCTCAAGTCCTACCTGATGTTGCACCAGCCCGATCAGTTTGATGCGCAAGCGCTCAAGGCCTGGATAGGCGCTGACTGGGACGTCAACTACACCCGCATGGCGCCCGAGCAGCGTGCGCAGCTGGACGCCCATCTGGACGCCATGCTGGCGCTGGGCCCGCCCCGCGCCGCGCTGCCCAAGGACGAAGCGCTGGTGGCCAGCGTGCGTGAACTGCTGGCCGCTTTTCCGCTGGAATACCGCGTCTACAGCCGCATCAAGCGCCAGTACCAGCCCGGCAGCCTGCCTGACTTCACAGCGGCCGGTTCGGGGGGGCCAAGTGCATCGCAGGTGTTTGAGCGCGCCAGCGCCGAGCCCCTGACCAAAGGCGTCTCGGGCCTGTTCACGCGCGACGGCTATCGCAAGGTGGTGCTGCCGGCGGTGCAAAAGGCCACACCGGTGCTGGCCAATGAAGAGGTCTGGGTGCTGGGCCTGAAGTCCGACCCGGCGCGCCTGCGTGACGCCACGCTGGGCACGGCTTTGACTGACAAGGTGCGGCGCCTGTACTTTGAGGACTACATCAAGACCTGGGACGCCTACATAGCCGACGTGCGCCTCGTCAAGTTGAGCGACCCCGAGCGCGCCATGGCCGTGTCGCGGCTGCTTTCGGCCGTGGATTCGCCGCTTGCCGGTTTCTTGCGCGGTGTCACCGAGCAGACCCGCCTTGTGCAGGCGGCTGCCGCCAAGAACCCCATCGAAAAAGCCGCCGAAGCGGCCAAGGCCGAAGCCGCGCGCCTGACCGGCGCGGCGCCAGTGGACACGGGTGCCGGCGGCCCGCTGGAGGCCATGGTCGACCGCCACTTTGCGGGCATCCACCGCCTGTTTGCTGGCGAGCCACCGCCCATCAACGACACCGGCAAGCTCTTTGGCGAGCTGTTTGCGCAACTCTCGGCGGTGGACGCGGCCAAGAAGAGCAAGTCGCCGCCACCGCCTGGCGGTGGGGCTGAAAAGGTCAAGGTCGCGGCCGCCAGCCAACCCGAGGCGGTGCGCGGCATGCTTGACCAATTGGCCGACGCCACGCTGGGCCAGAGCCGTGGTGCCGAACGCGAAGGCCTTACGGCCGAGTTGAAGCCCATCACCGAGATCTGCAATCGCGCCATCACGGGCCGCTACCCCTTTGCCAGCGGGTCGCGCGCCGACGTGCTGCCTGAAGACTTTGGCCAGATCTTTGGCCAGGGCGGTTTGCTGGACGACTTTTTCCAGCGCCGCCTGCTGACCCTCGTGGACGTGTCCACGGCCACCTGGACCTACAAGCCCTTGACCGACGGCTCACGCCCGGTGTCGCCGGCTGCGCTGGCCGAATTCCAACGTGCGCAGCGCATCCGCGAGGTCTTCTTCCGCAGTGGTGGCAAGACACCGGCCATGCGCATAGAGATGAAGCTGTCGGAACTGGAACCCACGCTCAAGGAGCTGAGCTTTGACGTCGACGGCCAGGTGCAAAAACTCACCACCGGCAGCCCGTCCATCACCATCAACTGGCCCAGCCAGCGGGTGGCCACGGTCATCAAGCTGAGCACGGCGCTGGGCAACGCCGGGCCCATGGTCATGACCGAAGGGCCCTGGGCGTTGTTCCGCCTGTTTGAACGTTTCCAGGTGGAGCCGGGCGCCGTTCCCGAAAGGTTCAGCGTCATCATGAACCTGGACGGCAAACGCGCCCGGCTTGAAGTTATTGCAGCCAGCGTGTTCAACCCCTTCCAGTTGCGCGAAATGAAGCAGTTCCGCTGCCCGGCCGCCTTGTGAACAGCCTGGCAGGCGCCCCGGGCTGGCACGGCAAGCTGCCGTCGTTGGGCGACTTTGCCTCGCGTCGCCTGGACGCCAGTTTCATTGAGCCCTGGGACGGCTGGCTGGCCGCTGGCATGCTGGCATTGCGTGAATCCAGCGCCGACGGCTGGCTGGACGCCTACCTGGGCAGCCCCAGTTGGCGCTTCTTGCTCATGCCGGGTGTGATGCCGGGTGCCGCCGGGGCACAGGCCTGGGCGGGTGTGCTGATGCCGTCGGTGGACCGTGTGGGGCGCTACTTTCCGCTGACCGTGGTGCAGGGCCTGGGCGCGGGCCCCGCTTGCACCCAGCAGATGCAAGGCCTGTGGCACTGGCTGGGGCGTTTGGACGAACTGGCCCGTGACGCGCTGTTTGAAGACTGGACGGCGGACCAGCTGGAACAAGAACTCGCCCGCATGGCGGGCCACGGCGCCGAGCCCATTGACGCTGCACCGTCGTGGCCTGGCAGGACGGCTGAATTGCTGCAGGAGTTGCCGCCGGATGTGCCGCTGGAGGTGCCGCTGACAAAAGGCCAGGACGCTGCCACCCACATCGGCATCGAAGCGCAGCGCCTGTGGGCCGCCCAGGCCCGAGGCCGCGCCTGGTGGTTTGCCCACCCGGATGACGCGCCGGCGCGACTTTTGTTGTCACGTGGGCTGCCCTCGGCACAAGCCATGACGCGCCTGCTGGGCCCGGCTGCGACAATCTGACCCTTGCCCAACGCGCCCACCGGCCATGACGCCCGATTCATCTGAAGACGACCGCACCGTGATCAGGCCGCAGGCCCCCCCTGCGGCATCTGCGCCCGTGTCGCCGCCAGCCCACGAAGACCGCACCATGGCGGTAGACGACCGCACCCAGTTTGCCGCGCCGCCCGTGGCCGCGCCTGCCGCGCAGGCACCCCAGCACGACATGGGCAACGGCCTGCCCATCGGGACACGGCTGGGTGAATTCGAGCTGACATCGCTGCTGGGCGAAGGCGGCTTCGGCATCGTGTACCTGTCCACCGATCATTCACTTCAGCGCAAGGTGGCGCTCAAGGAATACATGCCCTCGGCGCTGGCGTCGCGCACCAACACCAGCCAGGTGCAGGTCAAGAGCGAGCGCTACCGCGAGACCTTTGAACTCGGGCGCAAGAGCTTCATCAACGAAGCCCGGTTGCTGGCGTCGTTTGACCACGCCTCGCTCGTCAAGGTGTACCGCTTCTGGGAAGCCAACGGCACCGCCTACATGGTGATGCCGTTCTACGAAGGCAAGAACCTGCGCGACACGCTGCGTGGCATGGCCCAGCCCCCCGACGAGGCATGGCTGCGCACACTGCTGGTGCCGCTGACTGAAGCGCTGGCGGTGATCCATTCCGAGCAGTGTTACCACCGCGACATCGCACCCGACAACGTCATGATGCTGGCCGGCAGCAACCGCCCGCTGTTGCTGGACTTTGGCGCTACGCGCCGCGTGGTGGGTGAAATGACCCAGGCGCTGACGGTGATCCTCAAGCCTGGCTACGCGCCCGTGGAGCAGTACGCCGAGATCCCTGGCATGAAGCAGGGCCCGTGGACCGACGTGTACGCACTGGCCGCCGTGGTGCACTACGCCATCATGGGCAAGACGCCCCCCCCTTCAGTGGGCCGCTTGCTCAACGACACCTATGTGCCGCTTTCGCAGTCGGCAGCGGGCCGCTACAGCGAACGCTTTTTGGCAGCGGTAGACCGTGCCCTGGCCGTGCGGCCCGAAGCCCGCACCCAAAGCGTCGGCGAGTTCCGTGCCGACCTGGGCCTTGGCGAAGTGGTGATTGACCCCTACGGCACATTGCCGCTGCCCGGCAACACTGAAATGCCAGCGCGCGGCAATGCGCCCACGCAGATATTGACAGCGCTGCAACCCACGGCCGTGCTGCAGCCGCCGGCGGCAGCACGCCCAGTGGCAGCGCCGTCGGCAGCGATGTCCGCGCCTGCAGCGCTTGCCACCCCCGCCAAGAAGGGCAACGGCGCCGTCATTGGCATGGCGGTGGGTGCCGTGGTGCTGGGTGCTGTGGGCTTTGGCATCTACAGTGCCATGTCGCCCAGTGCCAAGCCCGCAGACGCGGTGGCCACGGTGCCGGCGCCGACGCCGGCGCCCACCCCATCTGTGGCAACTGCGCCTGCTGTGACGAGCCCCGAGCCGGCCGCGTCCGGTGTGGCCCTGCCGCCGCCCGCCACAGCCCAAGCCACTGCCGAGCCCGCGCGCACGGTGCCGGCAGGCTTTGACGTGGCCCAGGAGTTTTCTCGCGTCGTGCAGGCGCAGACAGCGGGTTTTGAAGTCAAGCTCAAGACCAACAAAACCAGCTTTCGCATCGGCAAGGACGAACTCGGCTTCACGGTCCAGTCGGAGCGCGACGGTTTCCTGTATGTCTTCATTTATGGCGCTGACAAGGTGCTGATGCAGCTCTACCCCAAGGTCACAGCGGGTGCGCTCAAGGTGCGCAAGGGCCAGGTCACCAGGCTGCCGCAGTCGCCCGACGTGTTTGAGGCCACTGCGCCTGCAGGCCCGACCGAATTGCTGGTCATGGTGTCGCCACTGCAGCGCGACCACAGTGACTTGCGCCCCAAGCTCGACGGTGCATACCGCGTCTTCCCCACGGGTGCCGAGGCGGCCGCGTTGGCGGCCAAGGCAACAGGGCCTTTGCCGGTGATGGCCGGCCGCAGCATCTGCCCGGCCAGCGGCCCCTGCGTTGACGAGTACGGTGCCGCGCTGGTTCGGCTGGAGATCGTGCCTTGAACAAGGCCTTCGTCAAGGAGCCCGTTGGCCTTGACGAAGACGATGACCCACCCGGCCTGCCGCCCCTGCCCGCAGGCGCACGCAACTACGTCACGCCCCAGGGCTATCGCCGCTTGCGTGAAGAACTGATGGCGCTGCTGGACCAGGAGCGCCCGAAAGTGGTGGAAGTGGTGTCCTGGGCCGCCAAGAACGGCGACCGTTCCGAAAACGGCGACTACATCTACGGCAAGAAACGCCTGCGCGAGATCGACCGTCGCATCCGTTTTCTTACCAAGCGGCTGGACATTGCCGAGGTGGCCGACCCGTCAGCGCACCACGGCAAAGACCAGGTTTTCTTCGGCGCCACGGTGACTTACGCCAATGCCGCCGGGCAAGAGCGCACCGTCACCATCAAGGGCATCGACGAATCCGACAGCCTGGCCGGTGAGGTGAGCTGGATATCCCCCATCGCCAGGGCATTGCTCAAGAGCCGCGAAGGCGACGAGGTGTCGCTGATGACACCCGGCGGTCTTGAAAAGATCGAGGTGGTGGAGGTGCGGTACCCCGAGCCGGGGCAGGGCGGCCAAGGCTGAGGCTGAACCCCGCTCGGCACGCGGCCAGCGCTGCAAACCAACCGGTCAAACGACCCGGTAGCGCGAGACCCGTTGCACCACGGCGGCCCGGCGAAGTGTTCGCAGCACATCGGCCAGGTGCACGCGGTCACGCACACTGACCTGCAGCCGCAGTTCCACCGACTCCTCTGCCGGTTCAGAGTCCATGTCCAGGTGCACGATGTCGGCCTCTGCCGCGCTGATGGCCGACGCCACCTGGGCCAGCACGCCCTTGCCGTTTCTTACCAGCACAAATACGCTGGTCTCAAAAGACCGGGTCAGCTCTTCGGCCCATTCCACCTGCATCCAGCGCTCACTGTCGCGTTCGAACAGCCGCTTGCCAGTGGGGCAGTCGGCGGTGTGCACCACCAGGCGTTCGCCCCTGCCCAGGTAACCCACGATGGCGTCGCCGGGGATGGGCCGGCAACAGGCCGCCAGTTGCACTGAAGCCCCTTCGCTGCCGTCCACAAAAACCATGCCTTGCGATGGCGCGGCGTCGTCCTGCGCGTAACGGCCCAGCGTGAGAGTCACAGCGTCGGGTTTGATGCCCCGCTCCAGCATCATCTGCGCCAGCCGCTTGGCCACGATGATGGCGATCTTGCGCCCGAGTGCAATGTCCACCAGCAAGTCACTGCGGTGACGGTTGCCGCTCCAGCGTGTGAGTTGTTGCCACAGCGCGATGTCTTGCGTTTCGCCGGGGTCGGATGACGGCAGTTGCAGACCCTGGGCCCGCAGCGCCTGCCCCAGCATCTTCTCGCCCAGTCCACGCGACTCCTCGGTCTCCATGTTCTTCAGGTACTGGCGAATCTTGCTGCGCGCCCGGCCCGTGCGCACCATGCTCAGCCAGCCCGGGTTGGGTTTGGCGCCAGGCGCGGTGATGATTTCCACCACGTCGCCGCTCTTCAGTTCAGTGCGCAACGCTGCGGGCTCGCCGTTGACCTTGGCGGCCACGGTGTGCTGGCCCACGTCGGAATGGATGGCAAATGCAAAGTCCACCGGCGTGGCCCCGCGCGGCAGCGCCAAGATCTTGCTGCGTGGTGTGAACACATAAACCGCGTCAGGGTAGAGATCGATCTTGACGTGTTCAAGAAACTCGGCTGCGTCGCGTGTTTCGTCCTGGATCTCCAGCAGGCTCTGCAACCACATGGTGGACAGGCGTTGCGCGTCGATGGCCGCGCCGCCCTTGTCGCGTCCCTTTGCAGTCTTTTCGCCGGTCTTGTAAAGCCAGTGGGCTGCGATGCCTGCTTCGGCCACCGAGTGCATGTTCTCTGTGCGCATCTGGAATTCAACCGCTGTGCCCAAGGGACTGACGAGCGTGGTGTGCAGGCTCTGGTAGCCGTTGGCCTTGGGGATGGCGATGTAGTCCTTGAAGCGCCCTGGCACTGGCTTGTACAACTGGTGCAGCACCCCGAGCGCGATGTAGCAGTCGGTGAGCGTGGGCACGACGATGCGGAAGCCGAAAATGTCGGACACCTGGGCAAAGCCCGCGTGTTTCTCGCGCATCTTGGCGTAGATGGAATAGATGGTCTTTTCGCGGCCTGACACCTGCACCTTGATCTTGTGCTGTGCAAAGGCCTTTTCCACTTCGGTCTGCACGCGGTCGACGATGTCGCGCCGGTGGCCGCGCGCACGTTTCACGGCCTTGGCCAGCGCCGCGTGCCGCCAGGGGTGCAGCAGCTCGAAGCACAGCTCCTGCAACTCGCGGTACATGTGGTTCAGGCCCAGCCGATGGGCTATGGGGGCGTAGATGTCGAGCGTCTCGCGCGCGATGCGGTGGCGCTTGTCGGGCGCCATGGCCTGCATGGTGCGCATGTTGTGCAGGCGGTCGGCCAGCTTGATCAGGATCACGCGCACGTCGC
>CAZUKT010000002.1:0-13035 GCA_964620975.1 uncultured Rubrivivax sp.
GCGCCCGAAGAGTGGGCCGAAGAAGCGCCGCGCCTGCCGGGCTCGTGGTGGCCGGAGTGGCAGAAGTGGCTGGCCCAGCACAGCAGCGGCATGAACAAGCCGCCCAAGACGGGCAGCAAGGCCTACCCGGTGCTGGAAGACGCCCCCGGGCAATACGTGCACCTGAAGTAGGCCTGGCTGCCGGGGCACAACGGATTGGCCACGGCAAGGCTCTACAAAGCCTTGGTGGCGAGCCTGAAGTCGGGGTCTTCGGGGAAGTGCGCCACGTGGTAACCCAGGCTGTGCATCAGCTTGAGCATGGGCGCGTTGTTGGTGAGGATGAGGCCGTCGATTTCAGTCAGGCCCTTGCTGCGCGCCACGTCTTCAATCGACAGCATCATGCGCGAGCCCAGCCCCTGGCCCTTGAGCTGGTCTGACACCACGAGCGAAAACTCGCAACTCGCACCGTCGGGGTTGGTGACGTAGCGGCTGACGGCCAGGATGTGTTCGGTTTCGGTGACCACGCCTTCGGCGTCAGTCTCGCGCTGCTTGCGCACCGCCACCAGGGCCATTTCACGGTCGTAGTCGATGAGTGTGAAACGCGCCAGCATGCGCGCCGGCAACTCGGGCAGCGCGCTGGCAAAGCGGAAGTAACGGCTTTCAGCCGACAGGCTGCGCACAAAGGTCTGCAGCATGTCGGCGTCGTCGGGGTGGATGGGGCGGATGGTGTACATGCCGCCGCCGGCCTTGGGGCCCAGCGGCCACTCGCGTTCAAGCCCGGTGGGGTAGGGCAACACGGCCAGGTGGCCAAAGGTGCCGGGGGTCTGCGCCGCGCCGTCCACCACGATGCGCGCGTCCACCGCCACGGCACCAAACTCGTCCACGATGACGGGGTTGATGTCCATTTCACGCAGTTGCGGCAACGCGCACACCATGTCGCTGACACGCAGCAGCAGGTGCTCCAGGGCGGCCTCATCGGCCGCCGGGGCGCCGCGCCAGGGGCCCAGCATTTCATGCGCACGAGACCGCTCGATGAGCCGCCGCGCCAGAAACTGGTTCAGCGGTGGCAACTCCATCGCCCGGTCGGCAATGAGTTCGATCATGGTGCCGCCGGCACCGAAGGTAATGACGGGGCCAAAGGCTTCGTCGGTGGTCAGCCCCACGTACACCTCGCGTCCGCGGCGGCGCTGCGGGTGGCCGGCCATGGGCTGGATGGTGATGCCGTTGATACGTGCGCCGGGCTGGGCGCGGGCCACGGCTTCCAGCATCTCGTGGTAGCGGTCGCGCACCTGGGTGGCGTTGTTCACGTCCAGCACCACGCCCTGCACGTCGCTCTTGTGGCTGACGTCGGGTGAATCGATCTTCAGCGCCACCGGGTAGCCCAGCTGGCTGGCGATCAGCATCGCCTCGTTGGCACTGCGCGCCAGCATGGTGCGTGTGACCGGTATGTGAAAGGCCGCCAGCAGCGCCTTGCTCTCCATTTCAGTCAGCACTTTGCGGCGCTCGGCCAGCACGCCTTCAATCAGCAGGCGCGCGCCTTCCACATCAGGCGCAGGCCCGCCCGACAGCGGTGGCGGCGTCTGCTGCAGCAGTTGCTGGTTGCGGTAGAAGCTGGCGATGCTGTTGAAGGCGTCCACCGCCGCCTCGGGCGTGCGGAACACGGGCATGTGTTTGTTGTTGAGCAACAGGCGTGCCGAGCGCACGCTGTCTTCGCCCATCCAGCAGCCCAGCACGGGTTTGGACGCGGGCGAGAAGACCTCACCCACCGCCGCAGCCACACCGTCGGCGTCGCTGCCGGCCTTGGGCGAAAAGATGACCAGCACGCCGTCCACGGTGCGGTCGGCCACGGCCGCCTGCATGGCCTGCACATAGGCGGCCGGTTCGGCGTCTTCACCCAGGTCGTGCACGTGCTCCACGGTCAGGCCCAGGCCGTCGGCCCAGTCGGCTGCCATCACCGCAGGGCCACCACCATTGGTGATGATGGTGAGGTTGCGCCCCACGGGCCTGAAACGCGATGCCAGGCAGCGCGCGGCCGAAATGAGCTGGGTGAACTGCCGCACACGCACCACGCCGGCGCGGCGCAGGGCGGCGTCAAAGACGTCGTCGGTGCCCACGATGGACGCCGAATGTGTGAGCGCCACCCGTGTGCCCGACGCCTTGCGCCCGGCCTTGAGCACCACCACGGGTTTGGCGTAGGCCGCCGCGCGCAGCGCGCTCATGAAGCGGCGCGCGTTGCGGATGCCTTCCATGTAGACGAGGATGCTCTGCGTGTTGCCGTCATTGGCCAGAAAGTCCAGCACCTGCGGCAACTCCACGGCCGTGTTGGGGCCCAGCGACACCACGGTAGAAAACCCCACACCCTGGCGCGCCGCCCAGTCGAGCATGGCCGAGGTGAGCGCGCCCGACTGCGACACCAGCGCCAGCGGCCCGGCGGTGGCCAACGGGCCCAATGCGCCCGCGTTCAGGCCAATGGCCGGGCGCTGCAAGCCCATGGTGTTGGGGCCCAGCAGATTGACGCCGTAGCGGCGTGCCGTTTGGTGCAGTTCTGTGCACAAGGCCGGTGCCATGCCGGTGGACAGCACCATGGCGGCGCGGCAGCGCACGCGGCCCACGATTTCAAGTGCCGCCAGGGTCTGGTCGTGGGGTAGGGCAATCAGTGCCAGGTCTGACCGTGAATGGGCCAGATCGCCCAGCGTGCCGGTCATGCCCACGTCGAGCCAGGTCACCGTGCCCTTGTAGCTGCCTTCGGCCAGCGCCTTGCGCAGCGTGGCAGCCTCGCGGTTGGGTGGCTCAGCGTCGGGGTCACCGGCAAAGACAACGATGGACTTGGGCTGAAACAGCGGGGTTAGAAAGTGGCGGTCCACAGTGTTCGGCTTTGGCGCGTGTGAAGGGTCTCAGCATAGGCCAGCAAGTGCCGCGCCAAGATGACACGGCGCAACACTTTGCCAGCCAATTCGGCGCTTTGGGCTGCGGCAAGCCCGGCATGGCACCATGCCCGCCATGAGCACCCGCAAGACCGCCACGCCTGACTTGCTGAACGACGCCTTGCTGCGCGCCATTGCCCAGCGCGGCGGTGTGCGCCACTACCCAGCGCACGCCGTGCTGGTGACCGAGGCCGACGTGTCTGACACGCTGTTTGTCATCCTCAGCGGCCGCGTCAAGGCCTACGGCTCGGGCGAAGACGGCCGCGAGGTGGTCTACGCCACACAAGGCGCGGGTGAATACTTTGGTGAACTGACGCTGGACGGTGGCCCCCGCTCGGCCAGCGTCATGACACTGGAGCCCACCGCCTGCGCCGTGGTGCCTGGCGCGCAGGTGCGCGACTTTCTGGCCGCCCACCCCGACTTTGCGCTGCACCTGGTGCACAAGCTCATACGCTTGGCGCGGGCCAGCACCGAGCAGGTCAAGAGCCTGGCGCTGGACGACGTGTACGGCCGCATCGCCAAGCTGCTGCGCAGCCTGGCACGCGACGAAGGCGGCGCGCTGATGCTGCCCGACAAGCTCACCCAACAAGACATTGCCGAGCGCGTGGGCTCGTCGCGCGAAATGGTCAGCCGCGTCTTCAAGCCGTTGACCGAAGGCGGCTATGTGGCGTTGCGTGGTGGGCGCATCACGCTGCTGAAAAAACTGCCGGCGCGCTGGTAGGTCGGGCGGCGGCGGCGGCGCTTTGGCTGGCCCATTCACCGGCACAACTTTGGGCCAGGCAACGTGGATACTCCGCAGGCGGCGCGTTGAGACCGTTGCCCACCCAGCGCCCGCCCAGCACCACCCCCACAGCCGCCGAGAACGCCTCGTGCCAATGACCACGATGACCACGCTGACGGAAACCATCGCCCGGCAAGCCGACCTGCTGGTTGCTTCGGCCGCCGACCCCATGCACCTGCTGGCGCTGGGCTCGGCCGGGGTGGCGGCGCTGCTGGTGGTGGTGAGTGCCTTTGTCAAGACCATGATCCCGCTGCGCTGGCTGGCAGTGGCCAGCAACGTGGGTTTCATCGTCTACGGCCTGGTGCAGCCGGTGCCCTTGATGGTGGCGCTGCACGCCGTGCTGCTGCCGGTCAATCTGTGGCGCGTGTGGCAGATGATCGGCCTGACCCGCCGCGTGGCCGCCACGGCCGACGCCAAGCAGATGGAGATCTGGCTGCGCCCCTACATGCGCAGCAAGCGCCACAAACCCGGCAGCATGGTGTTTGCGGTGGGCGACATTGCCGACCGCCTGTACTTTGTGGCCAGCGGTGACGTAGAGCTGCCCGAGGTGCGCCGCATTCTCGGCCCGGGCCAGATGTTTGGCGAGATCGCCTTCTTTGCGCCCGACCGCAAACGCAGCAGCAGCGCACGCTGCCTGAGCGACTGCACGCTGCTGTCCATCGACGAAGCCACCTTCAACGAACTGGTGTACCAGAACCCCGACTTCGGCCTGGCCGTGGTGCGCCTGATTGCCGGCCGGCTGAGCAACGACGTGAACCGGCTGCAGCAGCAGGGCCGGCAAAGACAGCAGCAGAAAACAGCGTCGACCTGATTACACTGCGCCCGCCCGGCCCAAGTGTGTGGCCTGCGGCCGCATCCCTACTTTTTGCACAGGTGCCGAATGAACCACGTGATCCTGCTCCCCGCCCTCTTGTTGAGCCTGGCCACCGGTGCCGCGCAAGGCCAGGCCGCTGCGCCCAAGACCAACCTCATCGACCATTCCAACAGCACGCTCATCACCGCCGATGCCGCCAAGGCCGTGATGGGCGAAAACATTCCGGCCAAGGTCTGGAAGCTGCATCCCGCCAGCAAGTACGCCTTCATCAGCCAGGTTGAAGGCGGCATGAAGGGCACCACCTGCATCGTGGCGGCCCGTGTGATGCTGGTGCCGCTGACCGCCACGGCCAAGGCCGTGCTCTTCCGCCCGCAGAAGATGGCCACCGCCTATGACGCCACCCAGGGCTCCAGCACCGAGCAATGCCAGGCACTGGCACGCGAAAAGCTGAAAGAGGCCACGGGCGCGGTGGTGTCGGCGCTGGTCAAGTCCTGAGGCCGCAGCGCACAAAACCGCGTCTTCACGCGGCTGGCGTGTAGAGCCCGCGCTCGCTGGCCATCAGCCGCACCAGGCCCAGCAGCGCGTCGATATTGGGTGTGGCCTGGCCCAGGTGCTGCCCAATCTCGCGCACGGCGCCCACCAGGGCGTCAATTTCAAGCGGCCTGCCGGCCAGCGTGTCTTGCAACATGCTGGTCTTGAAGCTACCCAGCTTGCGCGTCACCGCATGGCGTTCTTCGGGGGCTTGGTTGATGGGGATGCCGAACACCGCACCAATGGCCTGCGCTTCACGCATCACCGCGCTGATGAAACCACGCACCAGCGGGTCGTCAAGAATGCGGTCACACGGTGCGCCGGTGAGCGCACTGACCGGGTTCATGGTCATGTTGCCCCACAGCTTGAACCACACGTCACGCTGTATGCGCTCTGACACGGTGACGGCAAAACCGGCCTGCGTCAGCAAGCCAGCCAGCACCTGCAGGCGCTCGTCCACCCCGCCGGCCGGGCGGCCAATGATCAAGCCGTTGCCATTGATGTGCCGCACCGCACCAGGCATGGGCGTGCTGCTGCTGGCGTGCACCACGCAGCCCACCACCTGCGCTGCGGGGATCAGGGCGCGCACGGTGCCGCCGGGGTCCACGCTGTGCAGGGCCAGGCCTTCACACGGGCCGGGCAGTCCTTCAAAAAACCACCACGGCACGCCATTCATGGCCACCAGCACCTGGGTGTGCGGGCCACACAGCGCACGCACGGCGGGCGCCACCGCCAACAGCGCGGGGCCCTTCACGGCCAGGATCACCAGGTCTTGCACACCCAGCGCGGCGGCGCTGTCGCTGGCGTGCATTGGCACATGCATCACGCCGTTGTCCAGATGCAGCGCCAGGCCGCCTTGGCGCACCGCCGCCAGTGTGGCGCCGCGCGCCAGGGCCGAGAGCTGCCATTCGCCCACAAACTCTGGCGCCTGGGCACGGCGGCCCAGCCAGCCAGCAAACAGGCCGCCAATGGCCCCCAGGCCGACGATGCAGACTTTCATGAGCGGATCACTTTCGATGCAACACAAAACACACGCACTGGGCACTTCGCCGTGGTGAGTGCATTGTCAGCCGCTGCCACGGGTGCCGCGCTGGGCCTGACGCTGATCGTGGCCATAGGCGCGCAAAACGCCTACGTGCTGCGCCAGGGCCTGCGGCGCGAACACGTGGGGCCCATCGTGGCCTTTTGTGCGCTGAGCGATGCGCTGTTGATGGCGGCAGGCGTGGCCGGCCTGGCGCAGGTGCTGGGTGAAAGGCCGGCGCTGGCGGCCTGGCTCACGGCCGGCGGCGCCATCTTCCTCACCGTCTACGGCCTGCGTGCCTTGTGGCGCGCCGCACGCCCCGGTGCGCTGCAGGCCGCCACGGACCACGGCGCCATCAGCCTGGCCACCGCGCTGGCGCAAACCGCCGCCTTCACGCTGCTCAACCCCCATGTGTACCTGGACACCGTGGTACTGGTGGGGTCTGTCGGCGCACAACTGGGCGAGAAACGCTGGTGGTTTGCCGGCGGCGCGGCGCTGGCCAGCGTGGCCTGGTTCAGCGCGCTGGGCTACGGTGCGCGGCTGCTGGCGCCGGTGTTTGCGCGGCCACGCGCCTGGCAGGTGCTGGACGGCATCATCGGCGTGGTGATGCTGGCCCTGGCGGCGCTGCTGGTGCAGCGCGCGGTGGCTTGACCCGTCAAACCTGCAGACCATGGATCTCAAGCTCATCGAGGATCTGGCCGCCCTGCGGCGCTGCGGCAGTTATGTGCGCGCAGCCGAAGCGCGCCATGTCACGCACCCGGCCTTTGGGCGCCGCATACGCGCGCTGCAGGCCTGGGCCGGCGTGCCACTGGTCGGCGCGGGCCGCTCACCCGTGCAATTGACAGCGGCGGGCCTGGCCCTGTTGGCCGAGGCCGAGCCGCTGCTGGCCGCCTTGCTGCGCGTGCGTGCCCAATGGCAGCCCGCAGGCCCCGACCACGCCAGCACGGCGGCGCAAACGCTGCGCATTGGCACCGGCCGCACGCTGGCGCGCACCATGGTCGCCGACTGGTTGGCCCGCATGCACGGTGTCTTGCGCGGCCACCGGGTTGAACTGTGCACGCGGGCCACGGTTGAGATCGCCGCGCTGTTTGAGCGCGGCGAGGTGGATCTGCTGTGCTGCTATGAGCACGCGGCCTTGTCCATCGGCTTGTCGGGTCACCGATTTCGGCACCTCACGCTGGCCAGCGACCGGCTGGTGCCCGTGTCGCGCGTAGACGCCTCGGGCCGCACGCGCTTCAGCCTGGACGGCGCGCCCTGGATCGGCTACGCGCCCAGCCTGGCGCTGGGCCGCCTGCTGGCCGACCACCTGGCCGCCGTGCACGATGGCGCGCAGCCGCCGCCGGCCATCGTCTGCGACTCTGCCGACGCCATGCTCGAACTGGCCATCAAGGGCCTGGGCATGGCCTGGCTGCCAGCTTCGTTGAGCACGGCCGCCATCAAGCGGGGCGTGCTCAAGCCACTGGGCGGGCGCGCCGACCAGGTGCACTTCGAGGTGCGCATGTACCGCCCCAAGGCGCGGCAGTCGGCGCTGGTGGAGGCGGTCTGGGCGGCCACAGTGCGCTAGTGCCAAATCAGCACCTTGCGGTGCCGCTTCAGCACCAATGGGCCAGCCAGGCTGAACAGAATCTGCGCCGGTGCGCTGCTGCACAACGCTTTCCGGAGACCTTGATGACCCTGCACCGCCTGCCGCCCTCCACACCCTCAACACCCTCCAGGCGCGTCGCGCCGGTGACGCGCCGCCATTTCATCAGCCTGTCGGCGCTGGCGCTGGGCGGCTCGTCTGCCCTGGCGCAGGGTGTGCACTACCCCAGCAAACCGGTGACGCTGGTGGTGGGCTACCCACCCGGCGGCAGCACCGACCTGACGGCCCGGCTGGTGGGCGCCGAACTGGCCAAGCAGTTGGGCCAGACCGTCATCATCGACAACGTAGGCGGCGCCGGCGGTGCGCTGGGCGCGCAGAAGGTGCTCAATGCGCCGGCCGACGGCCACACCCTGCTGCTGGGTGCCAACAACGAGATGGCCATTGCCGGCCTGGTGAACCCGGCCTTGCGCTACGACCCGGTGCGCCAGTTCACGCCCATCGGCCTGGTGGCGTCGCAACCCATGGTGCTGGTGGCCAGCAACCGATCGGGTGTCAAGGACATCCAGCAGTTTGTCGAGCAGGTCAAGCGCAGCCCGGGGCGCTTCAGCTACGGTTCATCTGGCGTGGGCACGGCGCTGAACCTGGCTGGCGAGATGGTCAAGAAATCAGCCGGCTTGTTCATCGTGCACATCCCCTACCGGGGCGTGGCCCCGCTCACCAGCGACCTGGTGGGCGGGCAGCTCGAATTTGGCGTATTTGTGCTGTCCAGCGGGCTGCCGCACATCCGCAGTGGCAAGGTGGTGGCGCTGGGCACCACCGAGGCCCGGCGCTCGGCCGTGACGCCCGACATCCCTGCTTTGTCTGAACACCCGGCCCTGCGCGACGTGGACATTGCAAGCTGGTTCGGGTTGTGGGGCCCGGCGGGCCTGCCCCCGGCCGTGACGCAGCGCCTGCAGGCTGCGCTGGCCGAGGCGTTGGCCACCCCCGAGTTGCGCAAGAGGCTCGCCGAGGCCGGTGCCAGCATGGCGCCGGCCGGCAAGGCGCTGGGGCCATTTCAGATGAGCGAGATCGAGAAATACCGGCGCATCGTTGACTTCGCCAAGATCCGTGAATGAGCGGCGCGCGCTTTGAGCTGGCGCCACCCGACCTGACACGCTGGCGCATCGGCAACACCGGGGTCGAGGGCGTCTGGCGGTTTGAATCCGGCCACACCGGGCGCGACGTGATGGTGACGGCCCTGGTGCACGGCAATGAACTCTGCGGCGCCTGGGCCCTGCATGACGCGCTGCAGGCCGGTCTGCGGCCACGCCGTGGCACCTTGACGCTTGTCTTTGCCAACCTGGCGGCCTTTGACCGCTTTGACGCCGACACGCCCCACGCATCACGCTGCGTCGATCATGACATGAACCGTTTGTGGGGCCCCATGCCCTGGCAGACATCTGGTGCGGCCCTGGGCCTTGAACACCGCCGGGTGCAGGCGCTGCTGCCCTTTGTGGCGCGCAGTGAATGGCTGCTTGACCTTCATTCCATGCACGAGCCGGGGCCGCCGATGGGACTGGTCGGGCCGCTGCCGCACCACGCGGCGCAGGCGCTCGCGCTGGGTGCGCCCGGGCTGCTGGTGGCCGATGCCGGCCACAGCGCCGGTTGCCGGCTGCGCGACCATGGCTTGTACGGCCGGGACGACCGCCGCGATGCCTTTGCCTTGCTCGTGGAATGCGGCTTCCATGGTGCGGCCAGCTCACAGCGCGTGGCGCTGGACATGCTGGCACGTTTTCTGGCGGCCAGCGGCTGTGTCGATGCAGCCGATATGCCCGTGCCTTGGCTGCAGCCGGATCATCAGGCGCAGCGCCTGATTCAGGTCACCGATGCCGTGACCGTGGCCGCGGGCGAGCCGCCGCGATTTGCCCAGGCTTGGCGCTGTGGGCAAACGGTGGCCACCGCCGGCAGCTTGCTGGGATGGAACGGGGGCCTGCCCTTTTTCACACCCTATGACGATTGCGTGCTGGTCATGCCCACCTTGCTGCATGCCACGCCGGGCGCCACGTTGGTGCGGCTGGGCCGCCAGCCGGCCCCGGACGGGGTCGGCGCGCAGCCGTAAGGGCCTGCCAACCGTCAAGCAGCCGCAGCGTCGCCTGTCTCACGCGGCTTGAAGGCCGTGTACTCCGAGAAGATGCCCAGCTCGGTGTAACGCCGCACGCGCTTGAAGCCGGCACTGCGCAAGGCCTCCAGCACCGCCTCGGGCGGCACACAGGCCTCGATGGTGTCCCAGTAGTAGCGCCACAGTTCAGACGTCTTGTTCTGCCGCGCCACCACGCGGGCGATGGTGGGCACCACGGCACGCATGTAGGTCTTGAGCGCCAGCGTGGCCAGCTTGCCGCTGGGGCGCGTGATCTCCAGCACCAGCAGCCGGCCACCGGGGCGCAGCACGCGGTGGAATTCGGCAAACGCGGCCGACAGGTCGGCCAGGTGGCGCAGCGCGTAGCCCATGCTGATGAAGTCGGCGCCGCCGTTGGCACAGGGCAGCGCCTCGGCACGGCCGGCCAGCAACTGCACGCCTGGCAGGGCCACCTGGCCCATCATGCCGGGGCTCGGGTCCACGCCGGTGAGCTGGCCGTTCGGACCGATGATCTTGAGCGCCTCGCGCGCCACCAGGCCGGTGCCGATGCCCACGTCCACCACCCGGTCACCGGGCTGTAGCTTGGCGCGCTGCAGCGCCTTGCGCCGGTACCAGCTGCCCGAGCCAAAGGCCAGCACCTTCTCGACGCGGTCGTAGTCGGAGGCCGTGTCGTCGAAGATGCGGCGCACAAAACGGTGGCGCTCGGGCTCGTCGGCGTAGTAGCGCGTCAGCGGCACGTGCGGGGGCAACACGGGGGCCTGGGCTTGGTCACGGGTGGGCTTGTGTGTCATGGTCAAGGTGCGCCGGCCTCGCCGACAAATGGGCAGGCATTGCGGTTCAGTCAAGCCCACATTGTCCACTGGGTCTTTTGAGCCCACGAGTCAGCGCCATCGTTGGGTGCGCCGCGCAGTCGTCGAGATGCCACATGTAGACCCCGTGATCTTGTGCCGGGCCGCGCACCCGCTTTGCTTGAAACCCTTGATGTGGTCAATGGTTGGCTGCCAAAGCACCGTGGCGGCATGAGCAATCGACACCTTCGTCTGGGACGACCACTTCACCACCGGCATTGGCCCGATCGACGAACAGCACCGCCGTCTGGTGGCGCTGATCAACGAACTGGGCGAGTCGCTGATCACGGGTGACGACGATGAAACAGGCACCCTGCGCACCGCCTTCAAGGACCTGGACGACTACGCACGTCTGCACTTCCGCCAGGAAGAGGCCATGATGGCCAAGGAAGGCATCGGTGCTGCCTACCTCGCGCAGCACTGCCGGTACCACGCTGACTTCTCCCACCAACTGGCGCAGATGTGGGCGGCACGGGGCGCCACCACCAACACGGCCGAGGTGCTGCACAGCTTTCTGCGCGCCTGGCTCGCCATGCACATCTTGGGTGAGGATCAGTCGATGGCACGGCAGCTCGCCGCCATCCGTGGTGGCCTGCCCGCCGACCAGGCCTACGAGCGCGAGGCATCGCACGATGACAACGCCACCGCAGCGTTGCTCGCGGCCATCCGCAGCCTGTACCAGGTGCTGACACAACAGAACGCCGGTCTCCTGCGCGCCAACCACGAGTTGGAGGCGCGAGTCCTGGAACGCACCCAGGCACTTGCCCAGGCCAACGACCGCTTGCAGGCGCTGTCCAACAGCGACGGGCTGCTGGGCATCGCCAACCGCCGCCACTTTGACGACAGGCTCGACACCGAGTGGCGCCGTGCCGTGCGCCAACAGCGCCCAATGTCGCTGCTGATGATCGACGTTGACCACTTCAAGCTCTACAACGACCACTACGGACACCCCGCCGGTGACGCCTGCCTCCAGGCCGTGGCCCGGGCGGCCGGCACGCCGCTGGCGGCAAAGCGCCCGGCCGACCTGCTGGCGCGTTATGGCGGCGAGGAATTGGTGGTGCTGTTGCCCGACACCCCTGCTGCAGGCGCATGGACGGTGGCCGACGAGATCCAGCGCGCCATCGGTGCACTGCGTTTGCCACATGCCGCCTCGCCAGTGGCCCCGACCGTCACGGTGTGCATAGGCACGGCCACCGTTTTGCCCACACGCGGCGGCACGTCCGCCGAATTGCTGCTTGCCACCGATGCAGCGCTGTACGCGGCCAAGGCGGCGGGCCGCAACGGCATCGTGGCCCACTCGACGCTGGCGCGGGCCCAGCCCTTTGGCACCGGCCAGCCCGGGCGTGCGGTCGAAAACAACTCAGGCTTCGAATAGCTTTCGCCAGCCGTCGGGGCCCAGTTTCTCCAGCGTTTCAATGTTCCGTTCGAAGATCTCCGCCGCGTCCGGAAACGCCGCCACGGCGCGTTCGATGCTGTCTTCGCGCAGCAAGTGCAGTGTGGGATAGGGCGCGCGGTTGCTGCAGTTGCCCATGTCGTCGCGCTCGGTGCCTTCAAACTGAAACTGCGGGTGGAAGCTGGCAATCTGCAGCACACCATCAAGCTGCAGTTCTTCCAGCGTACCGTCGGCCACGTCCAGAAAGTCGTTGAAGTCCAGGAAGTCCTGCATCACGTTTGGATGCACCAGCACCGTGGTGTCTATGGCCTCGGGGCTGGCACTGGCCAGCACTTGCAGCTCTTGCACCAGCGTGGCCAGCAAGGCTTCGGGCTTGGTGGCATCGCACAGCACCCAGCGGATCTGGCCCTTGGCGTGCACGGCCTTGGCAAAGGGGCAGAGGTTGAGGCCGATGACGGCCTTCTCGAACCAGATCTGTGTGTCTTGAATGGCGTTCATTGGGGGCACCGGGCAGGGGCCGCCATTGTCAGGTGCGTTGCGGCCGCGCGCGTGTTGGCCCGGCTCTTGACCCGCACTCGCCCGGTGCTCAGGGCGGTGCCTGCCAGACCTTGACGTGGTCGACTTCCAGCGTCACCGGAAAGATGCCGTCATCCACCGAACCGCCCAGCACGCCACCAATGGCCACGTTCAGCAACAGATACTGCGGCGCATTGAAGGGCCAGCGGTCGCGGCCGGTGCCGGGGTTGGGGTAGCGGAAGTACACGACACCGTCGACGCCGACGGCGATCTCGGCTGCCGTCCAGTGCACCTGGTAGTTGTGGAAGGCCGTGCAGGCATCGGGCACCTGGGTTGCCGCACCGATGCTGGCGCCGCCGCTGCCGGCCTTGGTGTGCACGGTGCCGAAGACGCGGCTCGGGTTGCTACCGACCTGCTCCATGATGTCGATCTCACCGTCGTCAGGCCACACGCCGCCGGTGCCCAGCGTCCAGATGGCCGGCCAGGTGCCACGCCCGCAGGGCAGCTTGGCGCGAATCTCAAAGTAGCCA
>CAZUKT010000002.1:13045-25753 GCA_964620975.1 uncultured Rubrivivax sp.
AGGTCCAGGCCATCTTGCCGCGTGTGATGAGCCGCGCGCTGGTGTAACGCTGGCCGCCCCAGTCGGCCGCCGACGACAGCGACTCCAGCCTTGCGGTGATGCGCAGCGTGCCGCCGCTGACCACCGCGTTTTCAGGCCGTGCGCGGCTGTAGTACTGCAATTCGCTGTTGTACCAACCGAGGAGGTTGCGGTCGGTGTCGTAGTCCCAGCGTGTGCTGTCGGGCAGGCCGTCGGTGCTGAATTCGTCGGCCCACACCAGTCGGTAACCCACCGGGGCCGGACCGACAGTCACCGGTGGTGGTGGTGGTGGCGGCGGTGGCGGTGGCGCTGGTGAGACTGGCGCCGAGTCGCCGCCCCCACACGCTGCGAGCTGCAGCAAGCACACCAGCACACCCAGCGCGCCAGCACGCCGTACGAGCCCCCCGCACGAAGCCGGCGCAGGCACGTCGGGATGGCCCACCCGATCGACCTGGCCTGGTACGTCATTCATGGCCGCTCAAGCCCCTTCGGCCCTGTACTTCGGGCGCTCGTCCTTGTCCCACAGACCCCACTGCGTGCCCACTTCGCCTTCCTGCTTCAGCTTCCAGGGTTCGTCGAAGGACGAGAAGTAGAACAGCTTGACCCCTTCTCCTCGGGCCCAACGCTGCACATCGACGAAGTACTTCATTGCGTTGTCGGCCGACGGCATGGCACCGCCCACGGGCTGACCTTTGCCGGGCCAACCGGTCTCGGCGATGATGACGGGCTTGTCTTCGCCAGCGGCGGCTTTCACCAGCCCGAACATGCGCCGCAGGTACTGCGCGGCAAGGTCGATGTCGGCGCCTTCCCAGAACGGATAGCAGTTGGGCAACAGCACATCACAGGCAGCGACGAGTGCCGGCCGCTCCAGGAACTGGTAGTAGGCGTCCACGCAACCCACCTGCACATCCTCGGGCACCGCCGCCTTCAAGCGCTGGATGTAGGCGAGCAACTCCTGCTCGGGCAGTTCGTCCCGCAACAGCACCTCGTTGCCCACCACCGCAATGTCGACCATGCCTTCCTGCGCCAGCGTGATCAGGGCCTGGATTTCCCGTTCGTTGCGCTCGCGGTCATGGCTGATCCAGGCCCCCACCATCGTCTTGAGGCCCTTGGTGCGGGCCAGCCTGGGAATGGCCTCATGCCCCTCGGTACAAGCGAAGGAGCGCACCCAACGCGCATGGGGAGCGATGAGGTCGATGCGCCGGCTGACGTTGGACGCCAACAGTTGGTCGCCCGCCCGCTGACCCTCGGTGTAGGCACTGAAGCTCAAGCCGTACAAGCCGCGCTCGAACTGCTCTGCGTACAGCTCACGGGCCTCGCCGCTGGTCTTGCCCGCCAGCGGCGAGGGCTCGGCACCCGGCAGCAGCAGGCCATGTTCGGCCAGCCAGGGCCGGGCGCCCGAACCCTGGGACGACGACGAGGCCTGCGCACGCGACCTGCGCCGTTCGAGCTCGGCGTTGACCTCCATGGCACGTTTCTCGTCGAGGTCGTAGTTGCGCATGATCCACATGGCCAGCATGGTGCCGAAGATGGGCACGCCGGAGTAGAAGAGCCGCAGCCCGTCCACGGCGCCCTCGGGCTGCACGGGCGCGCCCGGCGTGAAGGCCACGAAGGCCATGATGCCGCCGCTGAGCAGGCCGGCAACGGCAAAGCCGAGCTTCACCATCCACCAGTAGATGGCGCCGAAGATGCCTTCGCGCCGCTTGCCGGTGGCCAACTCATCCAGGTCGCACACGTCGGCCGTCATCGACATCATGATCGTGAACAGGCCGCCGATGCCGAACGAGAAGAACGGCAGCGCGAACATGAACATCCAGGGCTTGCCGGGCACCATCAGGAACCACAGCAGCACGTAGCCCAGCAGCGAGATGCCCTGCGAAAGCATGAAGGCCATCTTCTTGCCGGTCTTGCGCGACATCCAGGCCACGGTGGGGATGACCGCGAAGGTGGTGACCAGCGCGCCGATGCTGCCGAACAAGGTGGGCCAGATCCAGGCGGCCGCGGTGTCGCCGTTGAACAGGTGGTAGACGACGATGAAGAAGGAAAACGCCGCCACCGTGTTGAAGGCGTTGAAGATCAGGAAGGTGGCGCCGCACAGCTTGCGGAAGGGCACGCAGCCAAAGGCCTCTTTGAAGCCGGCCAGCAGTTCCTTGAAGCCCATGCCGATGTTCGCCAGGGTCAGCGGGACGAGGTGCGTGTCGTCCTTGGTCGAGCGGCTGGGCAGAAACACGGCAGGCACCATGGCCAGCAACATGCACGCCACGCCGACCCAGACCGACAGCGTGCGCGCGGCCGTGTCGGCGTTGGGGAACCACTTGGGGTCGTACATCACAACCCAGAACCACGGTGCGATGACCCAGGCCCACTGGCCGATCCACTGCGCCACGGCCATGATGCTGGTGCGCTCGTGGAAGTCGTCGCTCATCTCGTAGCCCATGGCCACGTAGGGGATGCTGAAGATGGTGAGCCCGGTGAAGAACACGAGCGACCAGAACAGGAAGTAGAAGAAGTTGTAGGTCAACCCGTCGGCGCGGTGGAGCTGCCACATCGCCACGAACCCGACGCCCAGCATGATGGCGCCGATAAACACGTACTGCCTGCGCCGGCCCCACTTCGACCGCGTGTTGTCAGAGATGAAACCCATGATCGGGTCGAGGATCGCGTCGTAGGCCCGCGGCAAGAAGAACAGGATGCCCCACATCCAGGTGGGGAAACCCATGTCCTGCACCAGCACCACCATGAAGATGCCCAAGGCGGCCGGAAACATCTGGTTGGCCAGCATGCCCAGGCCGAAGGCAACCTTCTGCCCGAACGGGACCTTGCGGCTGGTGGTGGTGGCGGGTGCGTTCATGAGTTGCTTTCAGTTGTGAGGCTCGCCACAGGCGCGCCGGTCAGTTGCGCGGGCTGCCGAGCAGCGCCAGCAGCCACATGGCGCCAAAGACAAATGGCAGCGCCTTGGCCGCCCAGCGGCCGCGGTGCGCGATGTGGCTGGCTGGCGCCAGCGGGCAGAGATCGGCCAGGCCTGCCTCCTCGAACTGCTTGCGCACTTCGTCGGTGGCGGCCATGGCGGCATAAATGCCCACGCCCGCCAGCACCGCCACCGCGATGCCAAAGAAGGGGAACCCCAGCACCAGCCAGCTTGCGGCGTCGCGCGAATGCGCGCCATAGGCCGTGAACATCAGGCCTTCGGACCAGATGAGCCAACCCATGCGGTGGTTCATGAGCTGGTCTTCGTGCGTCCACTGTTCGCGCAGGGCGCGATAGTGGTCCCACAGGGCCACGTCGGGTGTGCGGTGGGTGTGCATGGGCGTTGATGTCACGTTCATGGGGATCAGGGGGTGGCGGTCTCGGCCACAAGCTCGGGGTACAGCCCGTGCATCACCAGCTTGGGTTGGCGGTCCAGCGTGAACAGGCCCCAGTGCTTCTCGGGTTCGAGCGGGTCGGGTGAGCCCTTCCAGGGCTCGTCAAAGGCCTCGAACACGAAGCACAGCAGGCCTTCGGCACGCGTCCAGTCCATCAGGTCCTGGTAGTAGACGGCCTGCAGTTCCTGCGCCGCGTTCTCGGCCGGCATGCCGCGCCCGTTGCTGTTGGTGCACCAGCCGGCTTCGGTGATGACGATGGGTTTGCCCGGGTACAGGCGCGCCACGCTGGCCACGTTGTCCTTGGTGTAGTCCAGTGCCTCGTGGATGTGCTTGAACTCCCACACCGGGTAGGTGTGCAGCGAGATGAAGTCCAGCTCGGCCACCAGCTCCCGCAACTTGTGTTGCCAGGGCACGTAGTTTTCGCAAAAGGTCACTGGCTGACGCACCGCCGCCTTGACCCGGCGCACGTAGTCCACCATGTGCGCCACGGGAACAAAGTGGTCGGTCCAGTCCACCGTGGCTTCGTTGCCCACAGCCACCGAGAACACGATGCTCGGGTAGCGATTGGCCAAGGCAATGAGGCGGCCCAGTTCAGCGGCGTTTTCCTGCCGGCTGGCGTCAAGCTGATCTTCGGTGAACGTGCCACCCCAGGGGCAGCCAAAGTTGTTCATCTCGGCGCCCAGATAGGCGCCCAGCATCACCTGCATGGGCAACTGGTCTTGCTCAATCACTTGCAACACACGCTCGGCGTGCAGGCTGCAGTCGTACAGGCGCAGCAGGCGCCAGTTCTTGAGCAGGATGCGCAGGTCTTGGCGGATCTCGCCCAGCGACGGGTAGATGCGCGCATCCGGGCTTTGGCCCGCACGGTAGCCGCTGTAGCAAATGGCGTTGCCCGTGGGCAGCACGAGCGGGTGGTTCACGATCGGATTCGACATCGCAGCTTTCACGTGAACTTGGGTTTGCCGTCCTTGTCCCACAAGCCCCAGAAAGCACCCACGTCGCCTTCGGCGCCCACCTTCCAGGCTTCGTCAAAGGCCGCAAAGTAGAAGAGCTCGATGCCGTCCTCGGCGGCCCAGCGGCAGCAGTCCACAAAGTACTGCATGGCGCCTTCGCGTGAAGGCACCGAGCCCTTGAAGGGGCTGCCTTGGTCGGGCCAGCCGGTTTCGCTGATGAGCACACGCTTGCCGGGTGCGGCCGCACGCGTGCGCGCCACCATGGTCTGCATGTAGGCCAGCGCCTGCTCGCGCGGGCAACCTTCCCAGAAGGGGTAGCAGTTGGTCATGACCACGTCACACGCGGCCGTGACACGGGGGTGGTCTTCAAACAGGTAGTAGGCGTCCACATAGCCCACGGGCACGCCGCGCAGCGCCGCCTTGATCTGCTCGATGGCGGCGATGAGTTCGTCTTCGGTGAGGTCGCCGCGCAGCAGCACCTCGTTGCCCACGGCCACGATGTCGGCGTGGCCGGCACGGGCCACGTCAATCACGCCCTGCAGCTCGCGTTCATTGATCTCGGCGTCGGTGCCCAGCCAGGCGCCCACCAGGGTCTTGAAGCCCAGCTCATGCGCCACACGCGGTGTCTGTTCGTGGCCGTCGGTGCACGAAAAACTGCGCACCCAGCCGGTGTGCGGTTTCAGGATCTGCAGGCGTTGCCTGATTTGCGCTTCGCTGATCGACGAACCCGGCTGCTGCCCTTCGAGGTAGGGGCTGAAGCACAGGCCGTGCATGCCGCGCTGCAAGGTGGCCGCAAAGTCGGCCGCCAGTGCGTTGCGCTGCGTGTGCGTCCACAGCTCGGGGCCGGTGCTCGTCCAGCTGCCGCTGGCCGGCCCCGCCGCCGCCGGATGCGCGCCCGAGTGGTGGGTGGCCGGGTTCGTCCATTCACCTTGCGCTGCCTGGCGATGAACGTGCGAGTTGGTGTTGTCGTCAATGGGTTTAGACATGGGAGTGGCGCCCTTCAGCGCTTTTTCTTCTGCCAGGGGAAAGCCCCCTTGGCGATGGGCTTGGTGGCGCCGTAGCCGCCGCGTTTGTCATACACCCGCACGTAGTCCACCCCCAGTTCGGCGGGGAAGTGGGTTTCTGCGTTGGGCACACCCGGAAAGTTGCCCCCCACGGCCACGTTCATGAGCAGGTAAAACGGCTGGTCAAACGGTGCCGGCCAGGGGTTCAGGTCGGCAGCCTTTTTGGGCTCGACCCCGGCGCCGTCCACCATTTGGCTGCAGCTCCACCAGTGGTCGTAGGTGCAGGTCTGCACACCGTCCACATAAAAGCGAATTTCACCCGGCTCCCACTCCACGGTGTAGATGTGCCAGTCGCTCACCGTGCTGCCCCCTGGCAGTGCGTGCACGGTGGTGATGAGCGACCGCTTGGGGAAGACCGATCCGAAGTGGATGCTGTTGAGCACCTCATGCGGTTTTTCGCCCACGATTTCCATCAGGTCGATTTCACCGCTGGCGGCCCAGCCCCCGTATTTGTCTTCTTGCGGCAGCATCCACAACGCGGGCCACAAGCCCTTGCCCCAGGGCACACGGGCGCGGAATTCCACGCGCCCGTACTGCTTGGTAAAGAGCGGCGTGCCGTCGCGCTGCCGGGTTTTCATGCGCGCTGACGTGTAGCCGCAGCCATGCAACGATTCCTTCACCGCACGGATCGTCAGCACGCTGTCTTTCACCGACGCGTTGTTTGCCGAGTCGGTGTAGTACTGCAGTTCTTCGTTGCCCCAGCCCGGCACCCAGGCGTGGTTCTTGTAGTCATAAAAGCCGTTGCCGATGTCGAAGTCCCACTTGCTGCGGTCGATCTCGGTGCCGTCAAATTCATCGTGCCAGACGAGCTTCCAGCCCGCCACTGGTTTGGGTTTGGTCATGGTGGTGGTCTTGGCCTTTGCCGCAGCCTTCGGGGCAGCCAGGGGTGTCTTGCGCGCCATGGTCAGGCCACCTTGCGTTGGTCGGCATCAAATGCCAGCGCCCAGCCCGCCGTGCGCGCCAGGCCCACGCGCTGGCCGGCCCCCGCCTTGGCGCACATCAAGTCGGCCACACCGACCACCCGCGAGCGCCATCCAGGGTGTTTGACATGGCCCTTGTGGAACACGGCCATGGGGTCGCTCATGGTCGTGGCTTCCAGGCCCGAAATCATGCGCAGCGTGCTGCTCTTGCCGCAGCCACTGAGGCCCACGAAGGCAACGAACTCACCGTCCGTCACGTCCGGGTCGATGCCTTTGACAACGCGCACGTCGCCGTAGCTTTTGCGGATGTGTTTGAGACTGACTTGGCCCATGTTTTTTAGACTCCGGTAACGGTGGCGGTTTGCCGCTGCAGGGGTGCGCACTGGCGCAGGCCGCCACGGGCCCGGCCGGCGCCCAGGCGCAGTGCCTGCGGTTGCGCCGCAGGGGCTGCATGCCAAGGGGCACTTGGGCAAGCCGCAGTGGCCTCGGCAAAACAATGCGGCGGCAGCGGGTAGGCGTGTTCCAGCGTGTTGATCAAGTCGGCCAACACGCTGGCCAGGGCTGCGCCGTGGTGGCGAATGATCAAAAAATCCATGGCGGCCCGGATATCGGCAAAGTCACCCGGCATGGCCTGCGGCGCGAGCCCGCCCAATTGGGCGAGTTCGGCAACCGGATACTCACCCTTGAACAGGGCCGACAAGGTCCAGCGCGGCAGTGGTGATTCAACACGCCCTGCCTGGTGCACGCCTTGATTCACGCCTTGATTCACCGCTTGGTGCACCCCCTGCTGCGCCAGCGGCCACGCGCCGCCAGGCGGCGGCGCGGCATCCATGTCCAGCACAGCGCCGAGTTGGCTGTTGCCACCGTCGGCACGCAGGGCCTGCACCGCCAGGCCGTGCCCACGCAGCAGGTGGTGGTGGGCTTGCAGTGCCAGTGCACGGCTGCAGGCATCGCGGGCCGACACCTTGCCAGGCTGCCCGACACGCGCCACCGGCAAACAGGGCAAGTGGTGGGCGATGGTGGCTGCACGGTCACCCAGCAGGCCGGCCACGCCCAGCGCAAATTCCACGAAGCGCTGGGCCGTGTCGCGGCGCGACCAGCCACCGCTGTGGCGCAGAGCCTGCGGCAGGTGCCAGGGCTGCAGACGCAGATGCAATTGCTGGCCATGTGCCTGCAGCCGGTCGGCCAGGCGGTCATAGAAGGCCATGCCGCTACGGCACCAGGCACCATCGCCGCCCGGGCGCACAAGCTGCCAGTTCACGTTCAGCCGGCAGGCCGGTGCGCCCCAAGGCAGCGCGGCCGGGAACGGCTTTGCGACGGTGGAAACAAGGTTCAACATGGACATGCTCCGGGTCTTTGCAGCGACTTGACGGCACACGCCGTCGGGCCCGAGACGAGCTGCCGCGACCTGGCCACCACCACGCGCACATCCTTGCCAAAGTGCTGCCCTTTGCCAGGCTGGGCGCCGGTGCGGACAAGCATGTCGTTCATGTCACGCGCATGGGCCATGAGGCAGGCGCTTGTGCTTTGCTTGAACTTGACGCCGGCCTGCATGCAGCCGCCCCAGCCGGGCGTGAGCTTGGCTTCGGCCAGGTCTTCAAGGGCACCGGGGCTCAGGCATGCCTGGCGGCGCGTCCATCCCCTTGCCCGAGCTTGCATCCTGTCTCCTTCAAGGCCTTGTGGCCGGTGGTCTTGGGCGCTGGCTGGAATCGCCAGCAAGACTCGACGGTGCAAAGCACGGTCGGGAGCCCATTCGAAGGTGCCGTCGAGAGCACGGCCGGGGCAGCGTCGAATCTTGTGAAAGCGCTTTCAGACTTTAGGGCCAGTGTGCGCGGGCTGTCAATCAAGGGTTAGCGAGAGGGCACACATGGCGCCGGCCGGGGCGGGCGGGCAGCGGCGCTGACCGGCGCGGGAGATTGAATCTGGCGCACCCGAGCGGGCGTGCCGGATGGACGCTCGCGCTGGCGCGCTTCAGGCCACCAGCGCCTGCGTGGATTCGCGCACGATGAAGCGTGGTGCCGGCAGCGTGGCTGAAGGCATCTGCCCGGCCAGCAACTGCAGCATGGCACTGGCCGCGCTCTGGCCTACCTCGTACACCGGCTGGTGCACGGTGCTCAGCGGTGGGATGGAATACACGGCGCCGGCCAGGTCGTCAAAGCCCACCAGCGACACATCACCCGGCACACGCAGGGCACGCCGGTGCAAGGCCAGCGCAGCGCCGAAGGCCATCTGGTCATTGGCGGCAAAGATGGCGGTAAAGGGCTGCCGGCTGTCCAGCAAACGCTCCACGGCCATGCGGCCGCTGCCTTCGGTGTAGTCACCGGGCATCACCAAGGCCGCATCAAAGGGCACGCCGGCCGCTTCCAGCGCGGCGCGGTAGCCCCGCTGGCGGTCTCGGGCATCAGGGTGGCGCGTGTCGCCAGTGATGAAGGCAATACGCCGGTGGCCCAGTTGCAGCAGGTGGTGGGTGGCCAGGCGGCTGCCCTCGAAGTTGTCAAAGTTCAGCGCGTACAGGCCCGGCGCCTTGAGCACACGCCCGGTCACCACCACGGGCAGGGTCTGCGCCAGCGTGGTGAGGGCGATGTCGCTGAGCCGGCCTGTGAGCACGATGATGCCGTCCACCCGCCGCGAGCGCAGGGTGTCGATGCAGCGGGCCTCGTGCACGGCGTTCCAGTGGCCACTGACAAACAACGGGCTGTAGCCGGCGCGGCCCAGTTCTTCTTCTATGCCACGCAGCGCCAGGCCGTAAAAAGGGCTGTCAATGGTCTGCGTGATGACACCCACACTCAGCGTGCGCCCACCCGCCAGGCCACGTGCCACCGGGTTGGGCACAAAGCCCAGCGTGGCAATGGCGTGGTCGACCGCCGCGCGTTTTTCTTCGGCCACCACGGCCGTGCCGTTGAGGATGCGCGACACGGTGCTGGGCGACACACCGGCCGCCTTGGCCACCATGTCCAGTGTCACCTTGCTTGCGTCTGGCGACACGCTGGCGGCCACAGCGGCTGCCTTGTCCCCTCGCGCTGCCGTCTTGGTCTTCATGCCCCGGAGCCCTTTTGTTGTGGGCCGAGTCTAAGGGGCCGCGCAAACGATTCCAACCGGGTGCCACCCGGGTGCCCGGCACACGGCGCAAACGGCTAAAACGGCTAAAACAGCGTCGTCACGCGCACCGTGCTGCCGGCGTTTTCAACGCTCACGTTGCCGGCGCCCGAACGCGCCAGGCGGATCATGCCGTCGTTGCTGGCCATGATTTCGGCCACAAAACCCCGCACGCCACGGCCGCGTGCGTGTTCGGCCATGCGGCGCTGCAAGGCGCTGCCCAGGCCGCTGCCCTGCCATTCCGGGTGCACCATGAACGCGGTCTCGGCCAGGTTGGTGACGGGGTCGGTGAAGTAACAACCCTGGGCCACCACTTGCGGGTTTTCGCGCGTGCCGCTGACGGCCACAAAGGCCACTTCATTGTCGAAGTTCATGTTGCACAGGCGCTGCACGTCGCGGTCACTCAGGCCACGCACCTTGCGGAAGAAGCGTGTGTAGCGGTCACGGTCGCTCAGGCCGTGGAAGAGGTCGCGTATGGCGTCGCCGTCATTGCTGCCCGACGGACGCACCAGCACCGTGCGCTTGTCCTTCAGCGTGACCACGATTTCTTCTTCCACCGGGTAGGCACGCATGTTCTTCAGCGTCTGCTCGGCGGGCACATAACCCAGGCTCTGTGCCTTCACAAACAGCTCGGCACGAAAGCGCGGGTTGGCGATTTCAATCAGCGCCATGGCGCGTTCGCGGATGCTCTTGCCAAAGAGGTAGGCGATGCCGAATTCGGTGATCACGTAGTGCACATCGGTGCGCGCCACGGTGACTCCTTCATTGGGGTGCAGTTGCTCGCGGATGCGCGACTCGTTGCCGTCTTCGCTGGTGCTGGGCAGGCAGATGATGGGCTTGCCCCCTTCAGAGCGCGAAGCCCCGCGCAAGAACTCGCCCTGCGCGGCCAGGCCGCTGTAGAACTCACCTTCGTACTGGTCGGCGCACACCTGCCCGGTCAGGTCCACGGCAAAGGCCTGCGTCACCGACACCATCTTGTACTGGGCGGCCAGCGTGGCGGGGTGGCACACCACGTCAATGGGCTGAAAGCTGAACAGGGGGTTGCCGTCGATCAGGTCATACAGCCGCCGGCTGCCCATGGCGAAGCTGGTGACGATCTTGCCCGGCTGGTGCGTCTTGCGCCGCCCGGTGAGGATGCCGCGCTCCAGCAGCGGGATCAGCGCGTCGGTGATCACGTCGCTGTGGATGCCGATGTCTTGCCGGTCTACAAGGTGGCTGAGCGCTTCATTCGTGACACGGCCCAGGCCGATCTGCAGGGTGGAGCCGTCTTCGATGATGCCGCCGATGTAGCGCGCAATCTGCTCCATGGCGTCGGCGGCCAGGCGCCGGTGGGTGTATTCAATGACCGGGGTGTCCACCAGCACCAGGTGGTGAATCTGGCTGACGTGCAGCGTGGAGTCGCCCATGCTGCGGGGCATGGCGCCGTTGACTTCGGCCACCACCAGCCGCGCCTTTGTTTTTGTTGATGGGACGGCGTCCACCGACACACCCAGGCTGACATAGCCAAATTCATCGGGCAACGAGACCTGGATGAAAGCCACGTCCACCTTGATGCGGCCGATGGCGATGAGCCCCGGCACCCGCGCCAGCGACATGGGCACGTAGTCGGCCAGGCCTTGCTTGACGGCGGCGCGGATGTCGGCACCCACAAAAAACGTGCGGTGCCGGTAGTGCGTGGTGGCCTGGCCATGCTGGTCGTGCGGCACGGCGTGGTCGGTGAGGAAGTGCACCAGTTCTACATCGGCCGGCCGCAGGTCCAGGTGCTCCAGTGCGGCCACCAGCACACGCGGCGTGGCGCAAGCGGTGCCGATGAAGACGTGGTCACCGGCACGCACCAGGGCAGCGGCCTCGGCGGCGCTGCACAGCTTGTCGGCGTGCGGGCGCAGCCGGGTTGGCAGGGCGGCGTGCGGGTCATGCGGTGGCAAGCCGTCGGGCGCGGGCGCTGAACTTGACGGCGCCGGGTCATGCCCCGTGCCGGGCGCCGCTGCGCCCCCGGCTGCGGGCGCCGGGCCGCCCAACAAACGCTCTTTGAGCCCCCCCAGCGCGTCGCTCATGCGGGACAGCAAGTCGGGCGGGGTGCCCGTCACAGGCTTGGCGTTGGCGTCATCCATGGTCGGTGTGGTGGTGGGTGCGCGGGCAGTATCTCGCGCCAGCGGCGCACTGCCACCCTGCAAGCCTGTGGCTTGCGGGTTAACACCGGACAATCGGCGCCATGCCCTCGCCCACCACCCGCGTGCTCTCGCTCATCCCGCCGATGACGCAACTCAACACGCCCTACCCGAGCACGGCCTACCTCACCGGGTTCCTGCGCTCACGCGGTGTGCAGGCCACCCAGGAAGACCTGGCGCTGGCGCTGATCCTGGCGCTGCTGAGCCCCGCCGGGCTGCGCGAGGTGCAGGCCTGCGTGCTGGCCCAGCCCGCCCCGCAACGCAGCGCCCGGGTGGCCGCCTTTGCCGCAGCGTTTGGCCGCTATGCGGCCACCATGGCCCCGGCGATACGCTTCTTGCAGGGCAGCGACAGCACGTTGGCGCACCGCATCGCCAGCCGGGCCTTCTTGCCCGAAGGGCCACGCTTTGCGGCGCTGGACGTGTATGTGGATGACGAAGGCGGCGACCCCCTGGCCTGGGCCTTTGGTGCACTGGGCACCCAAGACCGCGCGCGCCACCTGGCCACGCTGTACCTGAACGACATCGCCGACGTCATCAAGGACGCGGTGGACCCGCGCTTTGAATTTGTTCGCTACGCCGAAAGCATTGCCGCCAGTCAGCCCACCTTCGAGCCGCTGGCGCAAGCCTTGGCCGCGCCCATGAACCTGGTGGACCGCACGCTGCACACACTGACGCTGGCGGCCATCAATCGGCACCAGCCCACGGTGGTGCTGGTGAGCGTGCCCTTTCCGGGCGCGGTGTACGCCGCCTTTCGCATTGCGCAGGCCATCAAGGCCGCGTTTCCCCAGATCACCACGGTGCTGGGCGGTGGTTTTGTCAACACCGAACTGCGCGAGCTGAATGAGCCGCGTGTGTTTGATTACTTTGACTTCCTCACGCTCGACGCCGGTGAAAGGCCGCTGCTGGCGCTGCTGGACCATCTGCAGGGCCAAAGAGGCGCGCAGCGCCTGGTGCGCACCTTCATGCGGGTGGACGGCGCCGTGCGCTACGTCAACTTTGTCGAACCCGACCTGCCCTTTGACGACGTGGGCACACCCACCTGGGACGGCCTGCCCCTGCAGCAATACCTGAGCCTGCTGGACATGCTCAACCCCATGCACCGGTTGTGGTCCGATGGGCGCTGGAAC
>CAZUKT010000002.1:25763-37115 GCA_964620975.1 uncultured Rubrivivax sp.
ACGCTCGACGCCGGCGAGCGCCCGCTGCTGGCGCTGCTGGAGCACCTGGAGGGCCGGCGCTCGGCCAGTCGCCTGGTGCGCACCTACCGGCGCGACGCCGACACCGGCGCGGTGAAGTACGTCAACTTCGTCGAGCCCGAGGTGCCCTTCGAGGAGGTGGGCACGCCCACCTGGGACGGCCTGCCGCTGGACCGCTACCTCTCGCTGCTGGACATGCTCAACCCCATGCACCGGCTGTGGAGCGACGGGCGCTGGAACAAGCTCACCGTGGCGCATGGCTGCTACTGGAAGAAGTGCAGTTTTTGCGACGTGAGCCTGGACTACATCAGCCGCTACGACGCGGCCAGCGCCAGCACGCTGGTGGACCGCATCGCAGCCATCGTGGCCGAGACCGGGCAAACGGGCTTTCATCTGGTGGACGAAGCCGCACCGCCCAAGTCGCTCAAGGCGTTGGCGGCCGAGCTGCAGCGCCGGCAGGTGCAGATCAGCTGGTGGGGCAACATCCGCTTCGAGAAGACCTTTACGCCCGATCTGTGCCTGCAGTTGGCCGACAGCGGCTGCATCGCCATCAGCGGCGGGCTGGAGGTGGCGTCCGACCGGCTGCTGGGGCTGATGAAAAAGGGCGTGAACGTGGAACAGGTGGCGCGCGTCACCAAGGGCTTTGCCGACGCCGGCATCCTGGTGCACGCCTACCTGATGTACGGCTTTCCCACGCAGACCGTGCAAGACACGGTGGACGCACTGGAATACGTGCGCCAGCTCTTTGCCGCGGGCTGCATACAAAGCGGCTTCTTCCACCGTTTTGCCTGCACCGTGCATTCGCCCGTGGGGCAAGACCCGGCGGCCTACGGCGTGACGCTGCAGCCTTTGCCGCCGGTGACGTTTGCCAAGAACGACGTGGCCTTCATCGACCCCACCGGCGTGGACCACGACGCACTGGGCGTGGGGCTGAAGAAGGCCATCTACAACTTCATGCACGGCGTGGGCCTGGACGCCGACGTGCGCAGCTGGTTTGACTTTGCGGTGCCCAAGCCCAAGGTCGGCAAGCGCACCATAGAGCGTGCGCTGGCCGCTGGCGGCTGATCGGTGCGCCCGGGTCGATGATGGCTGGAGACTGTCGGCTGATAGCTGATAGCTGATAGCTGATAACTCTTGCCCGCAGCTCACAGCCACCGGCCGCAGTGCACCTTGGGGGGCTTGCGTGGCCCCCCGGGTGCGCCGCTATCATCGCCAAAAATCTGAAAGCGCTTTCATATTTATGCAACGCGACCCCCACGTTTCCGACTCCAACACCGCCCAGGGCAAGCCCAACGGCGGCCCTGGCCCGTGCGGCGCCTTCGTTGATGAAGGCACCGAGACCTGGTACCGCATTGACGCAGCCGACAGCCTGCCGCCGTTTTTCATGGCCCTGGCGGGCGACAGCGATCTGTGGGCGTTTGTCTCCTCGGCCGGCTCGCTCACGGCCGGCCGCCGCGATGCCGAAGGCGCCTTCCTGCCCTACGAGACCGTGGACAAGATCCACCTGCGCTGGGAACACACCGGCCCGCGCACCTGGATTCGTTTTGATGGCGTTGACGGGCCTGAACTGTGGGCGCCCTTTGCGCCCCGCCTGCAGGGCCCGCTGGGCCAGCGTTCGGTGTGGAAAAACCTGTCGGGCACACGCATCCGTTTTCGTGAATCGCACGCCGGCGCCGGCCTGTGTTTTGAGTACGAGTGGTTCACGTCGGCCGAACTGGGCCTGGTGCGCTCGGCACGGTTGACGAGACTGGCCAACGCGGCCGGCCCCAGCCAGGTGCAGGTGCTTGACGGCGTGCTGAACCTGCTGCCCCCGGGCGTGGGCGTCAAGACCTCGGCCACGCTCAGCAGCCTGGCCGACGCCTACAAGTGGAACGAATCTGCCGCCGGTGGCCGCCTTGGCCTGTTCACGCTGTACGCCCAGATCTGGGACCGCGCCGAGCCCAAGGAATCCTTCCATGCGCTCACCGCCTGGCACACCGGGCTGCCCGCCGATGCCCGCACCTTGCTTTCTGCGCAGCAGGTGCCGGCCTTCTGCCGCGGTGAGCCCGTGCAGGCCGAAACACTGACACGGGGTCGGCGTGGTGCCTTCCTGGTGGCCTTTGATGCCACGCTGGACGCCGCAGCCTGTGAGTGGCACCTGGTGATTGACGGGCCGTGTTCGCAGGTGGCGTGTTTTGAGCTTGCCAGCCGCCTGCAGGCGGGGGGCGGCACGCCGCAGGAGATAGCCGCTGCGCGCGACCGCAACAACGCCGGGCTGGACGAACTGCTGGCCCGGGCCGACGGTTTCCAGCAGTCGGGCGACCGCATGGCCGCAGCGCACCACCGTGCCAATGTGCTCTTCAACATCATGCGTGGTGGTGTGTTCGTCGACGGCACGCAACTGCAGCGCGACGACCTGCTGGCCTTTGTGCAGCAACGCAATCACACCGTGGGCGCCGCGCTGGCCACGTTGGCCGCCACGTGGCCAGCCAAAGTGGAACGTGCGTGGGCGCTGGCGGCTGTGCGCAGCGCACTGGGCCCGCAAACCGAGCGCCTGTTGCTGGAATACCTGCCGCTGACCTTCAGCCGCCGCCACGGCGACCCCAGCCGCCCCTGGAACCAATTTTCCATCCGCGTGCGCGACGCGGCGGGCCAACGCGTCGTCAACTACCAGGGCAACTGGCGCGACATCTTCCAGAACTGGGAAGCCCTGGTGCACAGCGGGCCCGCCTACGTGGGCTCCACCGTGGCGGCCTTCCTGGGCGCCATGACACCCGACGGCTACAACCCCTACCGCATCGGCCGCGACGGCATCGACTGGGAGGTGGTGGAGCCCGACAACCCCTGGAGCCACATCGGCTACTGGGGCGACCACCAGGTGGTCTACCTGCTCAAGCTGCTTGAAGCCGCGCAGGCGCACGACCCGGCTCTGCTGCCCGCCCTGTGGGACCGTGCGCTCTTCAGCTTTGCCGACGTGCCCTACCGGCTGGCCCGCCACGCCGAGCAAACGGCAAACCCCAAGTCCACCATTCACTTTGACGACGCGGCGCACCAGCGTGCGCAGCAGCGTGCAAGCCAGCTGGGCGCCGACGGCCTGCTGGTGTGTGGCGCGGACGGCCAGCCCGTGCTGGCCACGCTGGCTGAAAAGCTGGCCACCATCGTGCTGGCCAAGGCCGGCAGCCTGGTGCCCGGCGGCGGCCTGTGGCTGCACACGCAACGCCCCGAGTGGAACGACGCCAACAACGCGCTGGTGGGCAATGGTTTGTCGGTGGTGACGCTGGCGCACCTGCGCCGCTTTCTCTGTTTTGTGCAGGTGCTGCCCGGCGCCGAGCGGCCATTTGCACTGCCGGCCGCCACGCTGCAGGCGCTGCAGGGCCTGGCCGCACTGGTGCGGGCCACGCCGCTGGCGGTGGTGGACGACGCGGTGGGCCGACGCGTGTTTCTGGACGCTGCGGGTGGCCTGCTCGACACCTGGCGCGCTGCGGCCTACCAGGGAGCAGCCGGCCGCGAGCCGGCGTGTGCGCCTGCGGGCCTGCTGTGTGATGTGGCCACGGCGCTGCTGCCGATGATCGACGCCACGCTGCGCCGCTGCCGGCGTGCTGACGCGCTGTACCAGAGCTACCAGCTCGTGGACCTGGCCAACGGCCGCGCCGAGGTGAGCGCGCTGTACCCCATGCTCGAAGGCCAGGTGGCCATGCTGTCGTGTGGCCTGCTTTCTTTGGCCGAGTGCGTGGACCTGCTCGACGCGCTGCCCCCTGTTCACCGTCGGCCGGCAGTCGTTTCTGCTCTACCCCGACCGGCGCCTGCCCGGCTTTCTGGAACGCAACCGCCTGGACGACGCCGCGCTGGCCCTGCCCGTGGTGCAGGCGCTGCTGGCGGCCGGCCGCAGCGAACTGCTGCAAACGCAAAGTGACGGCACGGTGCGCTTTGCGCCCGGGCTGGCCAACAGTGCCGACCTGCAAGCCGCAGGCGCCGACCTGGGCGTGGCACTGGCGCCGCTGGTGGCCGCCTACGAACGTGTGCTCAAGCACCACGAATTCACCGGCCGGTCCGGCACCATGTTCGGCTACGAAGGCCTGGGCTGCATCTACTGGCACATGGTGGCCAAGCTGCTGCTGGCCGTGCAAGAGCGTGTCTTCGAAGCCGCCGACGGGCAGGCGCCCGAGCTGCCCGCGCTGCAGGCCCACTACCGCCGCGTGCGCGACGGCCTGGGCTACCGCAAGAGCGTGGCCGACTACGGCGCCTTTCCGGCCGACCCCTACAGCCACACCCCCGGCGAAGGCGGCGCCCAGCAACCCGGCATGACCGGCCAGGTGAAGGAAGAGATCCTCACGCGCTGGGGTGAACTGGGCCTGCGTGTGCAAGGCGGCCAGGTGTGTTTTGACCCGGTGCTGCTGGACGAGGCAGAACTGCCCGAAGGCGGCAGCTTGCGATTTACCTTTGCCCGCGTGCCCTACACCTGCACACGCGGCGCGGCCACGCGGCTGCGGGTGCAACGTGGTGGCGTCTGGCACGACTGCCCGGAGCGCCGCTTCAGCCCGCAAGGTGTGCAGGCGGTGGCGGCCGAGGTGTGCTTCAGCGCAGCCTGAACGGCGGCACGCCCGGCTCAGGCGCGCATGAAGCCCAGGTTGCGGGCGCTGCCAAAGTTGCGCAGGTTGGGCAGCACGGTGTCGATCTGCCCGTCGGCCGCGCCAAACCAGCGCAGCAGTGTGGCGGCGTACTGGTCCACCGAAAGACCCGGTATCCAGCGGCCGTGCAGCTCCCAGTCTTGCACGCCCACGTCGTCGGGCCCGCCCAGCGCCAGCGTGGGGTAGCGGCCGTAGGTTTGCCCCCCGGCCACAGCGCCACCCAGCACCAGGTGGTGGTTGCCCCAGGCGTGGTCGGTGCCCGATGTTTCGTTGGGCTTGAAGGTACGGCCAAAGTCGCTTTGCGTGAAGGCGGTGACACGGTCGCCCATGCCCACGGCCTGCAATGCGCGCCAGAAAGCGGCCAGCGCGTCGCCCAGTTCACCCAGCAGCGCGGCGTGCGCGCCTTCGAGCGCACTGGTGCCCACCTGGCCGGCGTGGGTGTCAAAACCACCCAGTTGCACAAAGAACACCTGCCGCCCACCACGCACCTGGGCGCGCGCGTTGACAAACCGCGCCACCTGAAAGAGCTGCCGTGCCAGGGGGCCAGGCAGTTGCCCGTTGGCCATGAGCGGCGCAAAGGCCTGCACCACACCGCTGGCATCGGCTGCCGGGTTGGGGTCAAAGTCGAACAGGCCTTGCAGCCGGCCTTGCAGTTCAAAGGCCTCGCGCCGGCCTTTGGCGTAGGCCTCGGCCAGCGGCGTGGTCTGTGCTTCGGCCTGTATGGCACGCAACGCCGCCTCGCGGGCGTTGACCGGCGCCCAGTCATAGAAGCCCTGCGCGCCAAACTGTTCACCCGGCCCGGGCAGCACCCAGGGCTGGTTCAGCGCTGACAAACCAAAGTGCCCGTTGCCACCAAACGAGATGACCGGGTTGGTGGTGCCCAGCACCGTGGTGGCACGGCCGCCCCAACCCGTGCGCTCCAGCGAATCGGTGGCGGCGGCTTCCCACAGCACCTGCTGGTCGGAGTGTGAAAACAGGTTGTCGGGGATCAGCGGGCTGCCGGGCGGCGCGGCCCGCAGCGTGGCCTTGTCCACCGGCGCGTACAGCGGGCCCACGTTGAACAGCGGCGCCAGCGCACCGCCTGCCCAGGCGGCAGACAGGGCCTGCAGCGCGGGGTGCAGGCCGTAGTCGGCGTTCAGCGGCACCAGGCTGCTGCGTGGCAACGCCAAAGCACCACGCACGGCGGCGTATTCGGCATGGCGCGTGGCGTCTCGTGGCACCACGGCGTTCATGCCGTCGCAGCCACCGTACATAAAGATGCAGACCAGTGCCTTGTAGTCGTCGTCGGCGGCACGCGCGTTGCCACTGAGCCACGGCAGCGTGGCCGCGCCACCGAGTGCGGCACCCAGTGACGCGCCCATCAGGCGCAGGCAGTCGCGCCGGTGCAGGTTGCGGGCCGGGGAAGCAGGCTGTTTCATGGCAGGGCGGGCGCTCATTGCAGCACCAGGTAAGCGGGTGATGTCAGCACCAGGTAGGCCGCCGTGCGCGTGCGCTCGCTGCGCCAGTTGTCTGGGTGTGCGGTGGGGGTGAAGGCCGACACCGCGTCAATGACATGCTGGCGTGCCGTGGCGCTGAAGCGGCCGCCCAGGGCCAGGTTGATGAAGCGGTCGGTCAGCTTGGCGGCGTCGTCGGCGTCGGCTTCAAAACCGGTCAGGTTGATGGCCGTGCCGGTGGCGCCCGGAATGTCGGCCGCCGGCTGCGCACCGCCCCAGTAGATCAGCTGGTTGGCAAAGTTGATCATGGCCAGTGCCGTGTTGGGGTTGTAGATGCCAAAAGCGGGCCCCACCATCGCCGTGCCCGGCACCGGAAAGTTGGGTGGGTAGTAGTTGAAGACCGAAGGCGAGCGGAACACATGCTGGCGCAGCAGCCCGCCCCACCACCAGCCCAGCGCTTCGCCGTCGGTACGGCCGTTCATGGCGCGCAGCATGCCGGTGGTGGCCAGCACGGGTTCACGCATTTTTTCGGCCGGCTGCGAGGCCTTGCCGGCACGTGCTTCGGTGTCCAGCAGCACGGCGGCCACGGTGGCGGCCAGGTCCCCCGGCTGGCCAGAGCCAAAGCTGCGCGCCGTGCCGTGGCGGCCGCTGGCAAAGGCCGTGGCCACACGCTGCACGTAGGCGTCGCTGGGGTTGCTCTTGACCAGGTGCTGAATGAGCTGGCGGCCAATGAAGGGCGCCATGTTGGGGTGCGCCAAAAGGCTGTCCAGCACGGCGTCCAGCGCCTGCTGCGGCGTGCGGCTGGCGGGCAGCGTGCGGCCGCCCAGCAGGGTGCGGGGCTTGTCGTCATGCAAGGCACTGCGCGCCACCATGTCGCCACCCAGGTAGGGGCAGTTGGCGCCCTGCGGCCAGCAGCCCCAGACGGTGCTGCCGCCGGCCGGGTAGGTCCAGCCGGTCAGGGCGTAGGCGTAGTCGCGCACGATCTGGTTGTCGTAGGTGGCCTGGCAGTTGCCGCCCTTGGGCGTGCCGTCGCTGTTGAGCAAGCAGGTGCCCACCGCAAACAGTTGCAGCAGCTCACGCGCGAAGTTCTCGTTGGGGCTGACGCGGTCGTTGTTGACGTGGTCCAGGTATTCGCCCATCAAAGGCGACAGCACCACCCGCCGCAAGACATCGCGGTAGTTGCCAAAGGCGTTGTCCAGCAGCGTGTTGTGGTACTGGCGCCAGCCGTAGGTGCCACCCACTTCAAGGTTGCTGACCACCACGATCTGCGCCAGCGCAAAGGCCACGCGCTGGCGCAATTGGTCGGGCTGCGTGAGCGCGTTGCGATAAAAGTCCCACAGCAGCGGCTCACTGGAAAACCAGTCGCGCCAGCAGGTGTCTTCACGGCCCAGGCAGAAGTTGCCGTTGTCGTTGATGTGCACCGCGTCACCCCGACCGCTGGTGTAGCGCGAGCCTGTGGCCGCCATCTGTGTGGCCAGCCATTCGGGCGCGCCGCGGCTGTAGATGTCTTGCAGCAGCGGCTCGGTGGCGCCAAAGCTGGCCTGGTCGGCCAGGCGCACGGCGGCACGCTGTGCAGCGGCATTCATGGTGCCCGTGCCAGGGCCCGACAAAGGCTCGCCACTGTCAGTGGGCGGGGCCACCGGGGGCGTGGCGTCGGCCTTGCCGCCACCACCGCAGCCGCCGAGCAGCAGCGCCAGCGACAGCAACAGGGCGGCCCACATGGCGTGTGGCAGGGCCAGGGCCTGCGAGCGGCCAAACAGAGGGGATGTAGCGGGCGGCAGCGGCAAGGCGGGGCTCCTGCACCGGCGGTGGGGCGCCGCCGGCAATGGCGCAGCCTATCGCGATTGCATGCATCCCTGGCGTTGCGACACCCGCTGAATGGTGACTGGGCATTGCAGCCGTGCCTGGCCGATCCTGCATCGGCGCATCAAACCTGGCCGCAGGTTCTGCACAGCAAAAAAACAAGGCGCCCGGTGGGGCGCCTATGGGTCGGGCCAGGGGGTCCGTTGTCTTGGGGGTCGTCGGTGTTGCGGCGCCTTGCCCCGCAACAACACGGTCAGCAGCGGCGGCGGGCCAGGCCCAGGCCGGCCAGCGCCAAGCCCACCAGCGCCAGGCTGCCAGGCTCGGGGACGTTGTTTTGCCCGGTCATCGCCTTGATGCTGTCCACCTGCAGCGCCTGGAAGCGGCCGTCACCGATCGCGCCAGCCAGGCCCGAGCGCAGGCGGACTTCGTCAAACCCGGCGCCAGAAAAACCAATGCGGCCGGGCGTGCCGTTGGTGGCCGCCAGCATGCCGCTGAACACCGAGACACCGTCGTCCAGCAGGTCGTAGGCCACGTTGCCTATGTCCCAGGCGCGGAAACGCAGGGAGACGCTGGAAAAATTGGCGCCCGAGTCGAGCTGGATCTTGGTGTAGCCGTTGTCGCCACCGTCGGGGTACCAGGAAAACCGGCCGTCAAGGCCACCCAGGGTGACCCAGATGGTGTTGCCGGGGTCGCCACCGATCTGGCTGACCCGCAGGCCCCCTTCGACGTAGGGGCCCGCGCCGCCGGCAAAGTAGGTGCCGTTGTTGGGGATGTTCTCGAAGCCATTGAAGTTGCTGGGCACCGAAATGAAGTCGGTGGTGTTCAGCACCGGCGCGGCGCTGGCGGCCAATGAAGTGGCCACAAAGGCGGCGGCGAGAAGTCTGTGGGCAAACATGGCATGGCTCCGGGTTGTGAACTCCGTCACAAGGGCGACGGAGACACCTTGTTACCAGCAATTGTTGGGCCATTGCCCCGGCCAACGGGGTGAAACCGCCGCAGTTGGCGCCGCGTTGCAACAAACTGTAAAGCCCATCGACACGCCTGGCCTGGGCGCCTGGTGCCCGCTCCGGCGAGCGGTTTGCTGCCCCCTTAGAGTCAAGACCTTGTCGCAAAGCAGTGCTGCCATGCTCCAGACCCTGGCCGTCCAGAACTACCGCACGCTGCGTGACCTGGTCATTGAACTGGGGCCGCTGAACCTGATTACCGGCGCCAATGGCAGCGGCAAGTCCAACATCTACAAAGCGCTGCGGCTGCTGGCAGAAACCGCACAAGGTGGTGTGATCGGCTCACTGGCACGCGAGGGTGGCCTGGGCTCCACGCTGTGGGCCGGGCCCGAGACACTGACACCTGGCATGCGCGGCGGCGACGCCCCTGTACAAGGCGGCCCACGGCAGAAATCGGTGAGCCTGCGTCTGGGCTTTGCGGGCAGCGAGTTCAGCTACGCCATCGACCTGGGCCTGCCGCTGCCCAGCCAGTCGGCCTTTGCGTTGGACCCGGTCATCAAGGCCGAACACGTGTGGGCCGGCCCGGTGGCACGGCCTGCTTCGATGCTGGTGGAACGCCACGGTGCCGTGGCACGCACGCGCTGCGACCACGGCCGCTGGCAGGTGATGAGCGAGGCGCTGTCGTCCTACGACAGCATGCTGGCGCAGATGGCCGACCCGCGCCGTGCGCCAGAACTGCTGACGCTGCGCGAACAGATCCGCTCCTGGCGCTTTTACGACCACTTTCGCACCGACGCGGCCGCGCCCGCGCGCCAGCCACAGATCGGCACCCACACCCCCGTGCTGGGCCACGAGGGCGTGGACCTGGCGGCGGCGCTGCAGACCATCCGCGAGATCGGCGACGCCCAGGCGCTGGAAGCGGCGGTGCATGACGCCTTCCCGGGTGCCCGCGTGGTGATTTCAGCCCACGACGGCCGCTTTGAGGCCACGATGGCACAGCACGGCCTGCTGCGGCCTCTGAAGGCCATAGAGCTGAGCGATGGCACGCTGCGTTACCTGCTGTGGATTGCCGCGCTGCTGACGCCACGCCCGCCGGAACTGCTGGTGCTGAATGAACCCGAGACCAGCCTGCACCCCGACCTGCTGCCCGCGCTGGGTCGGCTCATCGCACGTGCCGCGCAGCATTCGCAGGTGTTTGTGGTGTCCCACGCACGGCGGTTGATCGCCGCGCTGGAAGAAGCGGGCGCGCTGTGCATCGCGCTGGAGAAGGAACTGGGTGAAACGCGTGTGGCAGGACGCAGCGGCGACTTCGACCACCCGCACTGGGTGTGGCCGGTGCGTTGATACGGACGTGAAAAAGCCCGCCGGAGCGGGCTTTGCACTGCATCGCAAGACGGCGCGGCCAAGCCGCCACCGGCGGGGCTACACCGTGCCAGCCGCTTCGGCGTATTCCTCGATCTTGTCGAAGTTCAGGTACTTGTAGATCTGGCTGCCGTCCTTGTTGATGACACCCATGTCGGCCTGGTATTCGGCCACCGTGGGCAGGCGGCCCAGCTTGGACGCAATGGCCGCCAGTTCGGCCGAGGCCAGGAACACTTGCGTGTTCTTGCCCAGGCGGTTGGGGAAGTTGCGCGTGCTGGTGGACACCACGGTGGCGCCTTCTTTCACCTGCGCCTGGTTGCCCATGCACAAGCTGCAGCCCGGCATTTCGGTGCGCGCACCGGCAGCACCAAAGTTGGCGTAGTGGCCTTCCTTGGTGAGTTCGGCCGCGTCCATCTTGGTGGGCGGGGCGATCCACAGCTTGACCGGGATGTCGCGCTTGCCTTCGAGCAGCTTGCTGGCGGCGCGGAAGTGGCCGATGTTGGTCATGCAAGAGCCGATGAAGGCTTCGTCGATCTTGGTGCCGGCCACTTCAGACAGGAACTTGGCGTCGTCCGGGTCGTTGGGGCAGCACAGGATGGGTTCCTTGATGTCGGCCAGGTCGATCTCGATGACGTGTGCGTATTCGGCGTCCTTGTCGGCTTCCAGCAGCGTGGGCGCGGCCAGCCACTCTTGCATCTTGCCAATGCGGCGCTCCAGGCTGCGCTTGTCGGCGTAGCCTTGTTCGATCATGTTCTTCAGCAGCACGATGTTGCTGTTGAGGTATTCAATGATCGGCGCCTGGTTCAGGCGCACTGTGCAGCCGGCCGCGCTGCGTTCGGCGCTGGCGTCGCTCAGCTCAAAGGCTTGTTCCACCTTCACGTCGGGCAGGCCTTCGATCTCAAGAATCCGGCCTGAAAACTCATTGATCTTGCCGGCCTTGGCCACCGTGAGCAGGCCCTTCTTGATGCCGTAAAGCGGAATGGCGTGCACCAGGTCGCGCAGCGTGATGCCGGGCTGCATGGTGCCCTTGAAGCGCACGAGCACGCTTTCGGGCATGTCCAGCGGCATCACGCCAGTGGCCGCGCCAAAGGCCACCAGGCCCGAACCCGCCGGGAAGCTGATGCCGATGGGGAACCGTGTGTGGCTGTCGCCGCCTGTGCCCACGGTGTCGGGCAGCAGCATGCG
>CAZUKT010000003.1:0-30968 GCA_964620975.1 uncultured Rubrivivax sp.
GCGGGCGGATTCCTTCAGCCAGCGCATGGCCAGCGCCTGACGACGGATCGGGCGGACTTCCACGGGCACCTGGTAGTTGGCGCCACCGACACGGCGAGACTTGACCTCAACCATGGGCTTGACGTTGTTCAAGGCGACCATGAAGACCTCCATCGGATCCTTGTTGGCCTTCTTTTCCACTTGATCCAGCGCGCCGTAGATGATGCGCTCGGCCACGGCCTTCTTGCCGGACTCCATCACCACATTCATGAACTTGGAAAGATAAACGGAGCCGAACTTGGGGTCGGGGAGGATTTCGCGTTTGGGAACTTCGCGACGACGTGGCATGACTGTTTCCTTCAGTGAACTTCAGTGGACCGGCACCTCGGGGGCACCGGGGAAGGCGACATGAGCGCGCCTTCCACTTACTCGACGGCACCCAGTGGGCCGCCGCGATAGGCAACGCTCCGCAAGGAGAGTCGCGTAGGGCCATCAGGCCTTCTTGGGACGCTTCGCGCCGTACTTGGAGCGGGACTGCTTGCGGTCTTTGACGCCCTGCAGATCGAGCGTGCCGCGGACGATGTGGTAGCGCACGCCCGGCAGGTCCTTGACGCGGCCGCCGCGCACCAGCACCACGCTGTGCTCTTGCAGGTTGTGCCCTTCACCGCCGATGTAGGAGATGATCTCGAACCCGTTGGTCAAGCGAACCTTGGCCACCTTGCGCAGTGCCGAGTTCGGCTTCTTGGGCGTTGTGGTGTACACCCGCGTGCAGACGCCACGCCGCTGGGGCGAGTTCTGCATGGCAGGGGACTTGGACTTCGTGGCTTCGACCTGACGGCCTTGGCGCACGAGCTGATTGATCGTTGGCATAAGTAACTTGTTCCCGTTTGAAGCTACGCGTTTTTTCGGGAAACCCCACAGCGCACAAGACGCCAACTGTCCGCGCAGCCGAAGTCGGGCGCGGCAAAGTCTGCCGAAAAGCCTTCTAGTATATTCCAGCGCCGATTCCCCGGCAAGAGACTTCAGCGTGGTTACCGACATCCGGCCTGCACAGCGCAAAGTGGTGGTCCTGGACACCAACGTCGCCTTGGACTTGTTGGTCTTTTGTGACCCCCGGGCTGCGCCGCTCGCCCAAGCGCTGCTCGGCGGCTACGTCAGCTGGATCGCCTGCCCTGCGATGCGCATTGAACTGGAACGGACACTGTCGTACCCGGCTGTTCAACGCCGCCTGAAGTCGGCTCAGGACGTGTTGACCCGCTTTGACGAACTCACGTCTGTCACGGCAGCGCCGCGCCTGGCGCCGCTTCAAGGCATGCGGTGTGCCGACCCTGATGACCAGGTGTTTGTGGACCTGGCCTTGGAAAACGGCGCCACCTGGCTGCTGTCGCACGACCTCATGGTGCAGCGGTTGGCACCGGGTGCGGCGGCACGCGGTCTCTGGATCGGGCCACCCAGCGGCTTTGCCATGCATCGGACGCCGTTGGTCATGTGAACGCGTCGCTGGCAGACCTGGCCTTGGCAGTGAGTGTTTGCGTACCGGCACTGCCCAGTTGCAGCGAGCCCACAGACACACTGCTTTCAGCGCCCCGAGCCCGGTCCGACATCTTTGACTCAGCAAGGTCCGACGGTTTGACGCGCCATTGCGAGCCCCCCGGCTGAACAGCTTTGGCTGTGCTGCGCCAGCCGCTGAACCACCGGCAGCACGCTTTGTTGCCACAACGCAGGCGTGAGCAGGCCCAGGTGCTGGTGCCTGACGACACCGGCCTGGTCAATGACCAGAGTCAGTGGCAGCCCGTGCACGCCGTAGCCCGCGCCAGAGTCACCGGGCCCGGTGGCAAGCGTGGCCAGGTAGGGGTTGCCCAGCTTGCGCAACCATTCCTGGGCGTTGCGTGGGTCGTCCTTGAAGTTCAGGCCGACCAGCGTCACGCCGCCCTGGCGCGCCAGCGCCACCAGCAACGGGTGCTCTTCCTTGCAAGGCGCACACCAGGAGGCCCACACGTTGAGCACCCACACACGGCCGAGCCAAGCCTGGGGCGATGCGCGCTGCGTCGGGTCGTGCAGGTGCGGCAGATCGAATGCCGGGGCCGGCTTGCCGACCAGGGACGATGGCGAATCGTCAGCCTTTGGCAAGTGGCCCCTGGCCAGCCAGCCAGCCAGCAGCACCAGCCCCGCAAATATGGCCAGGGGCGCGCCCCAGCGCGGGGTCATGCCGCGGCCGGCGTGGGCACCGGCAAGGCGGCCAGGGGCGTGCGGGATGCGGCCCGGTAGCGCCGGTCGCTGGCAGCCAACGCCCCACCCAGGGCCATCAGCATGGCGCCACCCCAGATCCAGTTGACAAAGGGCTTGTGGTAGATGCGCAGCGTCCAGGCGCCGTCGGCCAGGGCTTCGCCGAGCGACACGTACAAGTCGCGTGTGAAGCCGGCGTCGATGGCGGCCTCGGTCATCGGCATGCGCTGCACCCGGTAGATGCGCTTTTCAGGGCTCAGCGTGAAGCTGCGGCCGTCGGCCTGCAGCACACGCACCGTGCCCCGTTGCGCCTGGTAGTTGGGGCCTTCAGCTTGGTGCACCCCCTCGAAAGTGAATCGTGTGCCGGCCAGAGTGGTGTGGTCGCCCACACGCATGAGCAGGTCAAGCTCGGACTCCTGGCTGCGCACCAGCGTCACGCCGACGATGAACACGCCCACGCCCAGGTGCGCAGCCACCATGCCCCACATGCCGCGACCCATTCGCATCAGGCCACGGGCGCCGCCGCGTGTTTGCTGCAGCAACAGGGCCGCCGTGCAGGCAAAAACCCAGGCGGCCAGCAACATGCCCAAGGCCATGCCCGCGCTGAACTGTCCCGCCGCCCAGGGCAAGACCAAGGCAGCAACCACGCTGCAAAGTGCGGGCAGGCGCAGGCTGCGCGCCACATCGGCAACCGGGGCAGACTTCCAGCGCGCCAGCGGGCCAACGCCCATCAGCAGCACCACGGGCGCCATGAGCGGCACGAATTTTTTTTTTAATGATACGGCGACCACCGAGATCTTGCCCAAACCCAGCGCGTCCAGCACCAGCGGGTACAGCGTGCCCAGCATCACGGCCGCCAAGGCTGCCGCCAGCATGACGTTGTTGCCCAGCAGCAATGATTCGCGCGAGACGACTTCAAACCGCCCGCCCAAGCCCACCTGCCCGGCACGCCAGCCGTAAAGCGCCAGCGAGCCGCCCACCACGACCGCCAGGAAGCCCAGGATGAAGCCCCCACGCGCCGGATCGGTGGCGACGGCGTGCACCGAGCTCAGCACACCCGACCTGACGAGAAAGGTGCCCAGCAGGCTCAAGCTGAAGGCCGCAATGGCCAGCAGCACCGTCCAGGCCTTGAAAGCACCCCGTTTTTCAGCCACCGCCAGAGAGTGCAGCAGTGCCGTGCCCGCCAGCCAGGGCATGAAGGATGCGTTTTCGACAGGGTCCCAGAACCACCAGCCACCCCATCCAAGCTCGTAGTAGGCCCACCAGCTGCCCAGGGCAATCCCCATCGTCAAGAAGGCCCAGGCCGCGGTGGTCCAGGGCCGCGACCAGCGCGCCCAGTCGGCGTCCAGCCGCCCGCCTATCAGCGCGGCCACGGCAAAGGCAAATGCCACGGCAAAGCCCACGTAGCCCATGTACAGCAGCGGCGGGTGCAGCACCATGCCGGGGTCTTGCAACAGCGGGTTCAAGTCGCGGCCCTCAAGCGCCGCAGGCAGCAGGCGGGCAAATGGGTTGGACGTGAGCAACACGAACAGCAAGAAGCCCACACTGACGAACCCCATGGTGCCCAGCACACGGGCCACCACAGGCAGGGGCAGACGCTGCGACAGCAGGCTCACGGCCAGCATCCACGCCGACAGCATGAACACCCACAACAGCATCGATCCCTCGTGGCTGCCCCAGGTGGCTGCCAGCCGGTAGGCCATGGGCAAGGCGCTGTTGGAATGCGTGGCCACGTTGACGAGCGAGAAGTCCCCGGTGCCAAAGGCGGCCATGAGGCTGAAGAACGCGATGCTGACAAACACAAACTGGGCCTGCGCGGCCGGCCGCGCCAGCGCCATCCAGGCCTGGCGCCCACGCGCCGCACCCAAGGCCGGCACCACGGCCAGCACCAGTGCCACAAACAGCGCCACGACGAGCGCGAAGTGCCCCAGCTCAGGCAACATGCCGGGCCTCTTGCGGCATGGCAACCGCCAAGCACGGGCCGGCGCTGAGCGGCCGCAAAGGCGCTGTCGGCAGCTTCAAGTGCATTCGTCGCCTGACAAGGGCAGGGTTTCGCGGGCCTCTTCAAGTGCACTCCGGCGCTGTTGGTTCAGCAGCAGCACCTCCCAGGCCAGTGCCACGGCCGCCATCAGGTAGGCGCCCCAGACATAGAGCGCCTGGCCGCCCATCTGGGTGAAGTCAGCCAGGCTGCCCCAGTTCATGCCCGCACCTCGGGCAGCGCCTGCACCCAGTGCGCACCTGGGTCGGCCTCCAACAGCAGCGACCTCAAGCGGCACAGCGTGGCGGCGGCCAACCATGCGGCAGTGGCGGCAAGCATCAGGCCCATGCCCAGCAGTGAGCCGGCGGCCAACACGGGCCAGGGCAGCAGCCCCGCCGCATCCGGCCGCATGCCGGCCAACCCCTGTGCGCCAAGGTAAACCGCCGGGATCTGCACCACGCCCCCCAGCACCAGCATCGCGCCAAGGCGCCTGGCACGCACGGTGTTTTCGTCAATCGCCTGCAGCACCACAAAACCCATCACCAACAGCAGAAGCAGTCCCTGCGCCGTCAAACGGGCGTCCCACACCCACCAGGCACCCCATCCCGGCTTGCCCCACATCGCACCCGTCCACAGCGCCAGCAGTGCAAGCATGGACACTGTGGGCGCCAGCGCATCAGCCACCAAGTGCGCCATGACCACACCCTGCCCCGCGCCCAGCCGGTGCGGTCCAGGCCACACACCCCAGCCCGCAGCCACGGCCATCAGTGCATATCCCGTCAGCGAAAGCCAAGCCGCCGGCACGTGGAGAAAGACGATGCGGTGTACCTCGCCCTGCTCGGTGTCCATCGGCGCCAACAGCAGTGCCACCACCAGGCCCGTGGCACCCAGCAGCACAGCCGCACCCACGCACCAGGGCAGACACTGGCCGGCCAGCCGATAGACGGCCGCCAGATCGGCGCCTGCCGCGCTTGGGGGGTTTACGGCGCTTGCCGCGCTTTCCGGGTTTGCTCGCGCTTGCGGCAGACCGGCGCCATCGGGCCGGCCAGCGGCGGCTGACGTGCCCCTGAAAATGCCCGACGCGCTCACTTGGTGTGGCAGCTCAGGCACACCGCGCTGCCCGTGTTGGTCACGCGCAGGAAGGTGGCGTTGAAGACACTGCCGGGCCCGGCCGAAGGCACGCCGTGCGGGTCGTGGCACGAGGCGCATTCCACCTCATAACCTTCGCCGGTGTTGTAGAGCCGGATCTCGTTGCTGTCGGCACGGCTGTTGCCGTTGGTGTCAAAGTAGGCCAGCCGTGCTTCCTTGCGCGGCGGGTCCTTGAAGTCGGTGCCGGTGCCGGCGCTGGTGGGGAAACGGATGCCCACTGGGTGGTCGTTGCGCAGGTCAGTGCCAATCACGAAAGCCGTGAAGTCGGTGGCGCCGGTGCCGGGCAGACCCCCGCCGGGTGAGTGGCAGGACAGGCATTCGCTGGACGACAGGCGGGCGTGCACACGGGCGTCGGGGCCGCGCCGGTTGTTCCAGGCGTCGTTCAGGAAAGCGGTGTTCTCCACCGTCTCCTGGGCCTGGTTGTAGCGGCCTGCACCGGGCATGTTGATGATCGAGTCCACGGCCGTGGTGCCGTCATGGCAGGACAGGCAGGTGAGCGAGTTGACGCCGGGCTGCGACACCGGCTGCGTCAGGCTTGCGGTGTTCAGGAGGTCGTAGGTCTGGTAGGTGTTGGCCTTCATGGTGCGGTTCCACAGCGGCGCACTCACGGTGCGATTGGCGCCGTGGGGGGTGTGGCAGTAGACGCAGACCTCTTCGTAGTCGTTGCGGAACGAGTCCATCGTCTCGCCGGCCGGCCCACCGCCCGCGACCTGGCGCTGGGTCAGGTTGTGGCGCGTGTTGCCCACCGAGCCCCGGTTGCTGAACTTGGTGGGCAGGTCGGTGTCGGCCCAGGCCGACGGCAACAGCACCGCCACGCACAGCAGCGCCGCCAGCCAGAACCAGGCAATACGGCGTGGTGCGGTTGAACGCGCTGTTGGTTTCATTGAGGGGCCTCCTCGCGGCCTGGTGCCACCCTGCGGCTTCTGCAAGACCCGTACCGCAGCGGCCGACAACCCCCTTCAGGCCGCATTCAGGCCACCGCAGACTGCCGCTGCCGCCCTTCGGCCGGTGACAGTTGCCGCAGCACTTCCACCTTGTGCAGAAACTGATCCACCACATACACGCGCCCGGTCTCGTCGCAGGCCAGCCGTGCCGGCAACAGATAACGCCCCGGCGCGTCTGCGCTGGCACGTGCCCCCAGGGCCAGCAGCAATTGGCCGTCGGGCTGAAAGACCTGCACGTTGCACAGCAGCGCATCACCCACGTAGACCAGGCCGTCGTGCCCCACCGCCAGGCCGCGTGGCCGCGCCAGTTGGCCCCAGCCGTTGCCGGGCGAGCCAAACTGGCGCAGGAAGCGCCCTTGTGCATCAAACGCCTGCAGCCGGAAATTGCCGGCATCCAGAACCCACAAGGTGCCGTCGGGTGCCACGCCGGCGTCGGTGGGCAGGTTGAATTCACCCGGGCCGCTGCCACGCCGGCCCAGCGTGCCCAGCCGCTGGCCCTGCGCACCGTGCACCAGCACGCGGTGGCGGTTGCTTTCCACCCCGCCGGTGTCCACCACGTAGATGCGGTCGCCCGCCGGGGCTACGGCCACGGCGGTGGGGCGCACCCAGTCGTCGCCGCCGTCGATGTGCCGCAAATACAGGCCCAGCGTGTCGTACACCACCACGCGCCGGGCGCTGGTGTCCACCACGTAGACCTGGCCCTGCGTGTCCACGGCGATGCCCGACGGCTTCTTCAGCGCGCCTTCCAGCCGCAGCCCAAAGCTGAAGGTACGCCGGCGCGGCACGTCAAAGACAAACACGCGGCGCGCTTCGGTGTCGGTGACGTAGATGCGGCCGTGGCGTGCGGCCACGGCCATGGGCTTGCCAAAACTCTCGCGCCCGGTGTCTTCTCCGCTGAGCAGGCGGCGCATCTGGCCGGCCTCGGACTCGTCGCGCAGGCTGGTGGCGTTGCGCAGCGTGGCTTCGTAGGCATAACGTGGCAGTTCAGGCGGCATGGGCCACATCGGGCGCGGCAGCGGCGCCCCGGGCTGCGGCGTGCCACAACCCAGCAGGCTGCAACCTGCCAGGCCCACCAGCAACGAGCGTCGAGCGGGCCAGGTGCATTCACCACGGGCTTGCCGAATTCGGGAATCCGGCGCCCGATTCCCGGAATCGGCAACCGGCTTCACGGCTTGGCGGCGCTGCCGGCCCCGTCCTGGAAAAAGGCCCGCATCACGTAGGCGGCCACTGCATGGGTCTGCGCCGGGCTCAGCACGTCACGCCAGGCCGGCATGCTGGTGTCGGGCAGGCCGTCGCGAATGCGCGCCTTCAGCACGGCCACCGGCATGCTCTGCGCGGTGTACTGCGTGAGGTCACGGGCCTTGGGCTCCATGAACTGGCCGATCCAGTTTTTGCCCGTGCCGTCGCCGCCGTGGCAGAAGCTGCAATTGGCCTGAAACAGCGCTTCGCCCCGGCGCTGCACCGCGCTGAGGCCGGCCAGCCGTGGCACCACTTCATGCTTGGCGTAGACGCTGGCGCTGCTGACGGCGTCCACCGGTGCTGTATTGGGCTGGCCGGGCACAAAACCCATGCGCGGGTAGGACACCGGCCGGGCGCTCCACACCGGCCCTTCGTCGGCCACGCGGGCGCGGTCGTGGCATGAGATGCAGGTGGTGACAAAGAGCTGCCGCCCCGCGCGTTGTGCGTCGTTCAAGTCGCGCAGCGGCGTGTCCAGCGCCACCTGCCCCCGCGCAAACGGGTAGGCCGCAGCAAAGCGCTCGTGCTGCGGCCAGCCATTGGCCACCGTGTGATAGGTGGTGTTGGGGGCCTTGTCTTGCACAAATTCGCGCGCCACAAAGGCTGCCACGGCCTGGATCTCGGCCTCGGAGATGACACCGGCAAAGGACTTCATGGCGGTGCCCGCGCGCCCCTGGCGAAGCGCCTGCGCCACCTGTTGCGCGCTCAGCGTGCTGGTGGTGAAGTCTCGCGGGCGCGGGCTCAGGTAGGTGGTGGCCAGCGTGCGTGCGTCGCCCGAATAACCGTGGCAGAAGTAACAGCGAAAGTTGTAGACGGCGCGGCCGCGCTCGTGCTGCACGGTGTCGCTGGCCGGCGCTGCCCCCAGCGGCCCACCCGCCGCACACAGCGCCACCAGCAGCCAGCGCTTCATTTCGCCTGCGGGGCCGGCGCCACCTTGCCCAGCACAAAACTCTGGAACACGAACTCCGCCACGTCGGCCATCTGCTGGGGCGTGGCCACCTTGTTCCAGGCCGGCATCTCGCTGCCCAGCTTGCCTTCGCTCACCGCCGCGTACAGCGCGATGCGGTTGAAGCGCGCGCGCGACGCGGCTTCAATGAAGTTGCGTGGCTTCGGATTGATGAAATAGGCACGCGGCCCGGCACCGTCGCCACGCGCGCCGTGGCAGGTGGCGCAGTTGGCCATGTAAAAAACACCCCCGCGACGGCTGTCGCCTTTCAGGCCGTTGGGGAGACCGGCCGTCATGTCGGCACGCACGGGGGTGGAAGCGGCATCGGCTTGCCGGCCACCGTGGGCGCTGGTGCCGGAAATCGCTGCGCCTGTGGCGGCCCCCTGGCCCTGCACGAAACGCGAATAGACGTAGTCCGACACACGTTCGATGTCGGTGGTGGAAAGCTGGCTCTTCCAGGCCACCATGGCGGTGCCCGGGCGGCCATGCGCCACGGCCGCCGCAATGCGCTCGCGGCTGAGTTCACGCCGCGAATCGGCCGAGGTGAAGTCACGCGGCATCGTCGACAGCGAGCCCGCAGCGCGGCTCTTGCCGTCGCCCTTGTCGCCATGGCAGACCGAGCAGTAGTTGTGGTACAGCACCGCAGCTTCCGACGCACCCGGCGGGGCCGCCGCCCACGCAGCGGCGGGCAGGCCCGCCCATACCCACAGCATCCCGGCCATCAGCGCGGCCACAAGCCTGTTGATCACATCGCCTCCATCGGTGTCGGGGTGCATGGGGCTGCTCTGCTGCAACTTTCTTGCCACTGGCATGCAGATTGCAGCCAGGCCCGTTGTTCACCTCAACGTTCACCCTCAACCCGCGCTTTGGAGTTACCGCCGATGGACCCCCGTTTCGCACGCCGCGCCGGCCTGGCCTTGTGCACTGCGTTGCTGTTTCTTGCCACCGTGCCAGCCCTGGCGGCCGACGGCAAGGCCGTGTATGAAAAGACCTGCGCGCTGTGCCACGCCGCCGCCGTGGCCGGTGCCCCCAAGTTTGGCGACAAAGCGGCCTGGGCGCCGCGTGCCGCCACCGGCAAACCAGCCCTGCTGTCGGCAGTGATCAAGGGCAAGGGCGCCATGCCGCCCAAGGCCGGCGCACCCAGCCTGAGTGAAGCCGACATTGCCGCTGCCATCGACTTCATGCTGGCCGCCGCCAAGTGACCTGAGCGCAATGTGAAAGCAACCGCTGGCGCCTCTGCGCGTGTGCTCTGGGCCGCTGCGGGCGCGCTGTGGTTGGCAGGTTGCGCCTCGCCCCCCGCGCCGCCCAGTGCCCCGCCGCGCGAGCTTGTCTTTCCGGCGGCACCCGAGGAGCCACGCTTCGTCTTCGAGCGCAGCATCCGCAGCAGTGCCGACATCCTGCCCGACCAGGCCACCAGCGACTTGCGCCGGCTCGTCACCGGCGAAGAAACTCGTGGCGAGCCGCTGGCCAAGCCCTATGCCGTGGCCGCCACGCGGGGCCGCATTTACGTCAGCGACACGGTGACGCGTTTTGTGCGCCTGTTTGACGTGCCCGCCGGTCTGCAGCACCGCATCGGCGACGACGAAGGGCCGGGCCAGCTCATCAAGCCCATCGGGCTGGACGTAGACGCTGCGGGCCGGCTCTACGTGGCCGACATCGGGGCCAAGGCCATCGTGATCTACGGTCCCGACCGCAAGTACCTGCGCCGCATTGGTGGCGACAAGTGGTTTTCGCGCCTGTCCAGCGTCACCGTCGACCCGGCCGGCCAGCGTGTCTACGCCGTGGACCTGGGTGGCGTCAGCTCAGAGCAGCACCGCGTGCGTGTGTTCAACGCCGTCACGGGCGAGCACATCATGGACATCGGCAAACGTGGCAGCGGCCCGGGTGAATTCAACCTGCCGCGCGATCTGGCCATCGGCCTGGATGGCCGCCTGTATGTGGTGGACGGCGGCAACTTCCGCGTGGTCGTCTTCGACAAGGACGGCCGCTACCTGCAGGCCTTTGGCAGCGTGGGCAAGCAGTACGGACAGTTTGCCCGCCCCAAGGAAGTGGCGGTGGACCGCGAAGGCAACGTCTACGTGGTGGACGCGGCCTTTGGCAACTTCCAGATCTTCAACCCCGACGGTGAACTGCTGCTGTTTGTGGGCGAACGCTCAGAACGTGACGGCCCGGCCCGCTACATGCTGCCCTCGGGCATTGCGGTAGACGAAGACGGCCGCGTCTACATGGTGGACCAGTGGTTCCGCAAGATCGACGTGTACCGGCCTGCCGCACTCAAGGCCGACGCCGGCTATCTGGCGCGGCGGCCGCCGGCCAGCCCGCGCTGACCACTTCGGCTGCTTCCCGAAGCCGGGAATGCACCCGCTGCGCTTTCCAGATTGCGAGAGGCTGCCGGCCCTGCCAGCGCCGGCCTCGCCGGGCGCACACCACGCTTCAGACCGGCGTGATCAATGGCACGGATTCTGCAGAACACCCGGTGTCAAGCAGGGCATTGGGGAGTGCGCGGCCTGACGACTGTTCAACCAACCTTCGAGAGGGCGAGATGAAAAAGCCATGGCCATTCGGTCGCACGAAGTGGGGGGCAGCGTCCGTACTGACGGCGCTGCTTCTTGCTGTGTGCGGACCCGTATCCGCGCAGACTACAGGCATTGCTGCCACCAAACACAACCTGGGCTCCGGCACCGGGCCCGCCGGGCGCAACCAGGTGGTCTCTGACACCGCCGAGATCTGCGTCTTCTGCCACACGCCCCACGGCGGCAGCACCGATGCACCCGTGCCCTTGTGGAACAAGCGCCTGGGCGCACCGGGCGTGCCGGCCGGCGGCGGCACCTACATCACCTACGACACGCTGCAGACGCCCTCACTGGACGGCACCGTGGCTCTGGTGGGGTCCATCTCGATGGCCTGCCTGTCGTGCCACGACGGCACACAGGCCATGGACAACGTGATCAATGCGCCAGGCTCGGGCAACGTGCTCGCCGACGGCGGCGGCAATGACGGCCGCAACTGGACCTGGACCGGCTCCACTGTTGACGTGGCCACCGGCCGCCTGAACAGCGGCGCGGCGCTCATCGGCACCGACTTGTCCAACGACCACCCGATCGGCATCCAGTACTGCGGTGGCGGCCTTTCGGGCAGCGGCAACGTCGTGTCGGGCACCTGCAAGGACACCGACTTCACGGCGCCGCAGACCAAGGTCATCAACGGCAACCAGATCTTCTGGGTCGACACCGGTGGCCCCGGCAAGCAACGCACCGACCTGCCGCTGTACCAGCGCGACACCGGTGGCCTGGGCCCGATGGTGGAGTGCGCCAGCTGCCATGACCCGCACGTCTCGAAGGACCAGGCCGGCCCGTCCGGCACCAGCCAGGTGGCCGGTGAGACCTTCCTGCGCATTTCCAACGCGTCCAGCGCCGTGTGCACGGCCTGCCACGTGAAGTAGCGCGCACCACGCAAGACCGGGTGACCTGCGGGCCGGCCATGGCCCGGCCCGCAGGTTGCCTGCCAACCCCTTCACCCCCATTCCAAGGCCGTCTGCCATGCATGCCACCCAACGCCTGACCGCTGCGTCGTTTGCTGCGCTGTTGTGTGCGCTGGCGTGTGACGCCGTGGTCGCAGCCGAACCCAGCAGGTTGACGATGCCGGCTGCGGCCCCGGCTGCATCGGCAGGGCGCAACCCCGCTGCAGCGGCGCCTTCCGGGCCCGCACCGGCGCTGGCCGCAATTAGCGCCAGCGCACGCGCGGTACTGCCCTTTGCCCACGTGGGTGGCACCGTCGTGAGCGGCGCCGACTACCAGCGGGCCCTGGCCGTGGCGATGCGCAAGAAGTACTACCACGCCAAGCCGCCCGAGGCCGAGTACGCGCAATTCCAGCGCCAGGTGGGCGACGATGTGGTCAACCGGGTGCTGCTGCTGGCCGAGGCCCGCCGCCGCGGTGTGCAGCCCGACCACGACAAGATCAAGGCCACCGTGGCCGGCTACGACGCCCAGTACAAAGGCAGTGCCAACTGGCAGAGCAACCGCGAAAAGATGCTCGCGGGCGTGGTGCCGCAACTAGGGCTGGAAAGCCTGCTCGAGCGCTTCGAGCGCATCGTCAAGCAGGTGGGCGAGCCCGCCGAGGCCGTGGCGCGCAGCTATTACGACAGCCACACCGAGCTCTTCGTCGAGCCCGAGCAGGTCAAGCTGCGCTTGATCCTGCTGCGCGTGGACCCGAGTTCGCCGCAGGCCGTGTGGAACAGCGCGCGCGCCGAGGCGCAGCAGATCCACAAGAAGATCATGGCCGGTGCCGACTTTGCCGAACTGGCCAAGCTGCACTCCGGCGACCGCTCGGCACCGCGCGGCGGCGAGATGGACTACACCCACCGCGGCATGCTGCCCGAGGGCGTGCACGGCGTGCTTGAAAAGCTCGACGTGGGCGCCGTGGCAGAACCCGTGCAGCTGCTCGAAGGCGTCGCCATCATGCGACTGGACGGCCGCCGCAAGGCCCAGCAGCGCAGCTTCGAGCAGGTCAAGGAACGTGCCGGCGACCTGTGGCAACGCGCCGAGGCCGAACTGCGCTGGAAGAAGTTGATCGCCGAGTTGCGCCAGGCCACTCCCATCCGCATCGATGAGAGCCACTATGCGCCGCTGCGCGGGCCCAGCGAAAAGCCGCAGGCCGGCTGAGCGCCGGGCGGCCTGCCAGCGCCGGCGACCACGACAGCGCATGCACGCTTGCACGCACCGCCTGCACGGCAGGCCGGTTGTCGGCCGCCGCAGTGGCTGGTTGCTGGCGCCGCTGTCGCTGGCACCCTTGTCGCTGGCCCTGCTGGGTGCCGGCCTTGGGCTGGATGCGCGGGCTGCGGTGTTCCAGCCCGGCCAGGAGGCCGACCCCGCCACCGGCGACGTGCTCGTGGCCGCTGCACCGGCGCCCGAAGAACCCCTGCGCGGCAGCGGCATCCGGTGGGCGCTGGCGCCGTGGCGCGTGGGCGGTACGCTGGCGGTGGACGCCTGCGTGCTGCGCATGGAAGACCGCAGCCGCATCCAGCAGGGCCTCTTCATGGCCGACGTGGACATGGCCAGCCACGTCTGGCAACCGTGGTTCATCCAGGTGCGCCTGGGCCTGGGCATGGTGGCCGCCCGCACCCAGGGCAGCGCGCAGGGCACCGGCTCGCAGGGGCTGGCGTTCAACGGGCGCGCGGCGCTGATGGTGTTCCCGGCCAGCCGCTTTCCGTTCGAGCTGCGTGCCGACCTCAGTGACAGCCGCAGCGGTGAGGTCAACCTGGGCAGCGAATACCGTTCGCAGCGGCTGTCGATGTCGCAGGGCTATCGGCCCGCCGTCGGCGGCGACCACTACCGGCTGCAGTGGGACCACAGCCAACTGCGCAGCGGCTCCATCAGCGACACGCTCGACACCTTTGCCGCCACGGGCGTGCAGCAACGCGGCGTGCACGCCCTGGAGGCCGGCTTGAGCCTGGCGCGCAACCGCCGCAGCGACAGCGTCGATGGCAGCCAGCTGAGCTCGCTCGTAGCGCGCCACAGCTACCAGCCCGCCAGTGCCATGCAGGTGGAGACGATGGCCAGCTGGAACGAGGTGCGCCTGGGTGGCGGTGGCGCAGACGACACCGGCAGCGACGTGCGCCAGATCTCGAGCTTTGCGACCTGGCGCCTGCGCCCGGGCAGTGGCTTGATGGGCACCGGCGCACCCCTGATAGCCGCCACCGCCCGCTGGGTGCAGGCGCTGGCGCTGGGCGGCCAGGGCAGCAACCGCGTGCAGGCCCTCAACGCCACGCTGGGCGCGAGTCAGGACTTGTCCAACGCCTGGCGCGTGTCGGCCTCGGCGCACACCAGCCAGATCCAGGTGCGGGCTGCTGGCTCGGGCAGTCGCAGCCTGGGCGCGCAGGCCGTGCTGGGCTGGACGCCGGCTTCCAGCCCGTGGGGCGGCTGGCGCTATGCGCCCGCCGTCAGCGCCAACGCCGGCTTCACGCGCGACAGCGGCGGCCGCAGCCGCGAACTCAGCGGCCTGCAGGGCTCGCACGGAGTCTCGCGCGAAGTGGCCGTGGCCGAGAGCCAGCAGCTGTCGTTCACCTTCAACCAGAGCGCGGCCCTGTTGCATGAAGCCGGTGCTGCAGCCATGGCCCGCTCGCTGGCGCACAGCGCCAGCCTGGCCTGGCAGGGCCTGGGCAGCGACGGCAGCCAGAGCTACGGCGGCCTGTCGATCAGCGACGCGCGTAGCCAGGGCGTAGCGCGGGGGCGCTTCCAGCTTGTCAACCTGCAGCTCAGCCACCGCGCGCAGTTCTCGCGTCATGCCAGCGCCAACGTCAACGTCACGGCGCAGGCCAGCCACAACCAGGCCAACGAGCTCGACGCCTTCACCGGCGAGCGGCGCGACAGCAGCACCGGCTGGCAGCGCTTCTACGGCGCCACGGTGAGCTACCAGCACCTGCGCGCGCTGGGCGTGCCCCGGCTGCGTCTTTCGGTGCTGCTGGGTGCCAACAGCCAGGCGCTGGAGCGGCGCGCCCTGGGCGACATCGACGCCCCGCGCGAACGCATCAGCGAGTCGCTTGAAAGCCGCCTGGAGTACGCCATCGGCCGCCTGGACACGCGTCTGAGCGCGCGTGTGGCGCGGGTGGACGGCCGTGTGGTGGCCGGCGTGCAGGCGCGTGCCCAGCGTCGCTTCTGACCCCTTCACCCTCTGGAGAAACGGCTTGAACAAGCTCCTGTCCCTGCTGCTGGCCCTGCTGGTGCTGGCCCTGGCACCGGCCCCGGCGGCAGCCGAATATGGCGACGTCGTGATCAACAACTATTCCGACGCCGCCGGCATGCGGCCGGTGGTGTTTCCGCACTGGTTTCATCGTGTGCGCTTCCGCTGCAAGGTCTGCCACGCCGACCTGGGTTTCCAGTTCAAGGCCGGGGGCAACGAGATCAACATGCTCAAGATCATCGATGGCCAGTTCTGCGGCGCCTGCCACAACGGCGAGCTGGCATGGAGCGTGGAGAACTGCAACCTGTGCCACAGCGCCAAGCCCAGCACGCCCACCCATGTGCATGAAAGCACGCTGCAGAAACTGGCGCCCGCCGTGGCAGCCGCCCCTGCGGCATCGGCTGCCGCTGCCGCAGCGGCTTCTTCCGCTGCGGCCACCAGCCGCGTGGTGAAGCGCCCATGATCACCCACCCGACCCTGCGCGCCGCCGCCCTGCTGCTGGCGCTGGCCACCCCCTGCACCTGGAGCTGGGCACAGGCCGGCAACGTGGGCAAGACCGTCTACGAATCGGCCTGCCTTGCCTGCCACGGCACAGGCATCCTGGGTGCGCCCAAGCTGGGCGACAAGGCAGCCTGGGCCGCACGCGCCAAGGGCGGCCTGGACGGCCTGGTGAAGAGCGCCATCGCCGGCACCCCCAAGGGCATGCCGCCACGCGGCGGCCGCACCGACCTGACCGAAGCACAACTGCGTGCCGCCATCCAGCACATGATGACTGGCGGTGTGGCTGCGGCACCTGTGGTTGTGGCACCTATTGCGGCACCCACTGCGGCGGCGGCACCGCCGCCCAAGCCGGCAGCGCCAGCGCCAGCCCCCACGGCACCTGCTGCACCCGCAGCACCCGCAGCCACAGCGGCCAATGCGGCCGCGGCCGCACCGCTGGCCGCTGCAGTGCCCACGGTCGCCCGCCCTGGCACGGCCCCGGTGTCGGCCGCCGCCGAGGTGAACGCCTTCAACCGCTTGCTCAAGCCGCAGGGCCGCTTCAATCGCCCGGCGGTGGACTCGGGCATCCACGACCCGGCCAACGACATGACGCTGCAGTTGCAGCCACCCTCCGTGGCCTTTTCCGGTTTGCCCAAGAGCATGGCCGGCAACCACGTGGACTGGGTCAAGAGCCTGGACGGCAAGGCCATCACGCCACGCTGGGACCGCAACGACCCGGCCGCCGCCGCCATCGTGATGGACCTGAACATCGTGCGCGAGGTCAAGGGCTCCATGCCCGACGTGGTGTACCCGCACAAGCAGCACACCGAATGGCTGGACTGCAGCAACTGCCACCCGGCCATCTTCATTCCGCAAAAAGGCGCCAACCAGATCAGCATGGCCAGCATCCTGCTGGGGCAAAAGTGCGGCGTGTGCCATGGCAAGGTGGCGTTTCCGGTGTCGGAATGCCGGCTGTGCCATTCACGCAAAAAGGCGGCGGCCACCGTGGCGGGCGAGGCGCGGCCGTGAAACCTGCGGTGGCGCTGGCTTGGGGGCTGGTGGTGGCGGTGGCCAGCGCCGCCGCCGCCGACGAGGGCCGCCTGCAACTGGAGCAGCGCATCCGGCTTTCAGCGCGGCTGATCGCCGATTCACCCACGGCGCAGCGCATCACGGCCAGTGGCAACGTGCAGGCCGTCGGCCATTTCGACGAAAGCCGCTTGCACCAGAGCCTGGCCGAAGAAGCCCTGCAACGTGGTGACCTGGCCACCGCGCGCCGCGCCGTGGACGACGCACTGCGCCACGTGGGCCAGGCGCGCCGCCTGGTGCCCGACCTGCCCGGCCGGCAGGCTGCCGCACGCTTGCGCCAGGCGCAGATGCACGCCAACCTGGAGCGCCTGATCCAGTCCTGGCGTGAACATGCGCTGCTCACCGGGCCCGGCGACGTGGTTGATGGTGACCTGGCCGCCGCGTTGGGCCTGATGGGCACGGCACGCTACTTTGCCGAGGCCGGCCGCTATGAAGAAAGCGTGTTCACCCTGGGCACGGCCGAGCAGCACGTGTTGTCGGGCATGAAGCGCGCGCTGCAGTCGCGCGAGCTGGACTACACGGCCCGGGCCCGCAACCCGAGCGAGGAATTCCAGATCGAACTGCAGCGCCACGCCGGCCTGGCCGACCTGGTGCCCCTGGCCGTGAACGAACTCAAGCCACGGGGCGAAGCCGCCGCGCTGATTGAACGTTATGGCGACGCCAGCCGCACGCTGCGGGCCCAGGCCCAGCAGCAGTTTCAGGGCGGCGACCTGCCAGCCGCCCTGGCCCACATCCGCAATGCCACGCTGTACCTGCAACGCGCCCTGCAGGCCGCCGGTGTGGCCATGCCCAACCCCACCGGGAGCACGCCATGAGCACCAGGGCCCGACCCCACTTGATGCGCGGCGCGCCGGGCCGCTTGCGGCTTGTGTCGCGGCTGGCCGCAGCCGCCTTGGCCGTCACGGCCATGGCCACCGCCCCCAACGCCTGGGCACAAGACCGCGAACAACTGGCGCGCCGGCTGCAGTCGGTGGGCACGCTGATTGAAAGCTCGTCGGCGGCGCGCCAGATCGAAAGCAGCGGTGAAGCCGCCGCGCGCGAAAAACGCGACAACGCCCGCCTCATCCACCGCGAGGCGGCCGCCCTGCTGCAGGCCGGCGACGACGCGGGCGCCGCGCGCCTGCTGGACCAGGCCACGCGCGAAATGATGGGCGGCGCGCGGCTGGCCCGCCCCGAGCAGGTGGCCGGCGCCAAGGACAGGCGCGACTTTGACGCGCGCATGGACAGCGCCCGCGCCTTGCTGGCCGCGCAACTGCGCATCACGCGCGAAAAGGGCAACACGCCCGAGGCCGCCGAAGCCACGCGGCGCATCGAAGGCCTGATTGCACAGGCCGAGGCCCGCGCCGCCACCGGCCGGCTTGACGAAGCGCGCCCGCTGATCGACCGCGCCTACCTCACGGCACGTGTGTCCATTGAATCGCTGCGGCGGGGCGACACGTTGGTGCGGTCGCTGCAGTTCGGCAGCAAACGCGAGGAATACGACTACGAGATCGACCGCAACGACACCCACCGCATGCTGATCCAGATACTGGTGGCCGACCGCAAGGACGCGGCGGGTTTGATGGCGGGTTTTGTGACGCGTGCGGCCGAGTTGCGTGGGCAGGCCGAGACGGCTGCCGCCAAGGGTGAGCACGGCGCTGCCATCAAGCTGCTGGAAGACGCCACCCGCGAACTGGTTCGCGCCATCCGCGCCGGTGGCATCTACATCCCCGGATGACTGTGGGCGATGCACAAGCCTTCACCCTTGTTGCGCCGCCTGGCTGCGGGCCTGCTGCTGCTGGCCACGGCCGCATGGGCCGCGCCGGGGCTGTGGCAACGCCTGGCGCGCGACGGTGTGCACGACCCGCAGGGGCCCGCCATGGGCGTGCTGCAAGAGCCTGCCGAGGCGCTGCAGACCCTGCCCTACGACAGCGCAGGCAACCAGGTCAACTGGGTCAAGGCCATCGACAGCGGGGCCATCAACCCACGCACCAACCTGCTGCCCGAAACCCAGGTGCGTGTGCTGGACCAGGACCTCATCATCGCCAAGTACGGGTCCATGCCGGCGGTGAAGTTCCCCCACCGCCAGCACACGCTGTGGCTGGACTGTGCCAACTGCCACGAGCACCTCTTCAAGGCCAAGGCCGGGGCCAACAAGTTCAGCATGACGGCCATCCTCAACGGCGAGCAATGTGGCCTGTGCCACGGCGCCGTGGCCTTTCCGCTGACCGAGTGCAACCGCTGCCACAGCGTGCCCAATGCGTCACTGCGTCGCGTGCCGGTGGCGGCACCTGCACCGCCAGCGCAGGCCGCCCCGTGATGGCGCTGCCCCGGGGCCTGCTGCCCGCCGCCTTGATGGTGGCCAGCCTGTGCCTGCCCAGCACGCTGCACGCCGAGTACGGCGACGTGGTGCTGAACCGCCGGTCTGACGCCAACGGCGTGCGGCCGGTGGTGTTTCCGCACTGGTTTCATCGCATCCGTTTTCGCTGCAAGGTCTGCCACCAGGAGCTGGGGTTCAAGATGCGCGCCGGCGCCAACGACGTGCAGATGGCCGACATCCTGGACGGCCAGTTCTGCGGCATGTGCCACAACGGCCGCGTCGCCTGGGGCCCCGAGCGCTGCGACCTGTGCCACAGCGCGCTGCCCCGCACGCCGCCGGGCATCGTGGGCGGCGCGCAGACATCAGGCCCGGGGCGGTGGTGAAGCACTCGCGGCGCACCGCCTTGATGGCCTCGGGCGCCTTGCTGGCAGACCTGGCGGGCCTGGCCGGCTGTGCCACCGACGCGCCGCAGGGCGCACCCACGGTCACACCCGGGCGGCCCCTGCACTGGCGCAGCCTGCAAGGCGGTTTTCTGGCGCCCACCTTGCCAGGCCCGGGCCAGGCCCCGCGCATGGCCAGTGGCATGTTCATGCGCTGGGTGAGACCCGGGCCGCTGGCGCTGTGGGGCAACGAGTTGCTGGTGGCCGATCTGGCCACGGCCCGCCTTTGGCGTGCCGATACGGCCGGCAATGCGGTCACCGGCATCGCAGGCGCACCGGTCGGCCCGGGCATGGCCCTGGCGCTGGGCCCGGACCTGTCGGCCTGGGTGCTGGACGCGGTGTCGCGCCAGGTGCTGCGTTTTGCGCGTGACGGCCGGCTGCTGCAGACCCACCGCATCGGCACGGCGCTGCCATCGCCCGTGGCGCTGGCGCTGGCCGACGGCGGCGCCACGCTGCTGCTGGCCGACGGCCTGGGTGCGCAGTGGTCTGAACAGCGTGGGCCCGCAGGCCTGGTGCACCACGTCGCGCCCGAGCAGGCCAACGGCCTGCGCATCAGCGGCGTGGACGCACTGGCCGTGGCCGGGGACCATATCTGCGTGCTGGACCGCCTGCAGGGCGTGGTGCACCGGGTGTCGCGCCAGGGCCAGGTGCTGCAGACCCTGGGCCGGGGCGAACTGCAGCAGCCCGTGGCCTTGGCGGTGGACAGGCTGGGGCGCGTGGTGGTGCATGACGCACAGGACCACAGCCTCAAGCGGCTGCGCAGCGGCGGACCTGCACTGCGCTGGACGGCGGCCGACCTGGGCGTGCAGCAGATCGGTGACCTGGCCATCGACGGCACGATGCTGGCCGTGTCCGACGCGCTTGCCGGCCAGGTCGTGCTGCATTCGATGGCCCACGACAGCGCGCCATGAAGCGGCTGGTGGCATCCATGGTTCTGTGCCTGCTGGCCGCTTGCGCCAGCACCGAGGCCGTGCGCGGGCGGCTGCACTACGGCATGGACGACGCCCCCGAAGGCGCGCGGCTGATGTGGCCGGCCGCACCCGAGGTGCCGCGCTTTTTGTACACCGGCACGCTCACCGGCGAAGCCAATTTCCGCCGCGACGACGCGCCCCACAGCGCATTGGCGCAAGTGGGCCGCTGGATCGCCGGGCTGGACGACAAGGCCACCGCACCGCTGGTGCTGCAGCGGCCCGGCGTGGTGATGGGCGACGACGCCGGGCGCCTGTACGTCAGCGACACGAGCCGCCAGGCGGTGTTTGTCTTTGACGAGGCAGCCGGTGAACTGCTGCTGTGGGACACGGCCGAAGGCACCACCCGTTTTGTGGCGCCTTCGGGCCTGGCAGTGGCGCCGGGCCGCCTCTTTGTGGCCGACGCCGAACTGGGCGCCGTGTTTGTGCTCGGCCCCCAGGGCGCGCCGCTGCTGACCATAGGCCGGGGCCGCCTGCAGCGCCCCACCGGCCTGGCGCGTGACCCGGTGCGTGGCCACTTGTATGTGGCCGACACCTACGCACACGACATCAAGGTCTTCAGTGACGCCGGCGAGTGGCTGCAGACGCTGGGCCGGCGTGGCGAAGGACCGCTCGAGTTCAACTTCCCCACCCACCTGGCCTGGGCGCAGGGGGCGCTGTACGTCACCGACACGCTCAACAGCCGTGTGCAGGTGCTGGCCGGCCCCGGCCCCACGCTGCAAAGGCAACTGGGCGCACGGGGCCTGCTGCTGGGCAACCTGGTGCGGCCCAAGGGCGTGGGCGTGGACGCCGAAGGCAATGTCTACGTCGTTGAAAGCTATTTCGACAGCCTGCTCGTGTTTTCGCCACAGGGTGAATTCCTGATGCCCATTGGCGGCACCGGCACGGCCACCGGGCGCTTTTACCTGCCCGCAGGGGTGTGGGTGGACGCACGCAACCGGGTGCACATCGCCGACATGTTCAACGGCCGTGTGGTGATGTTCCAGTTTCTGGGGGGCAGCTGATGCGCGCAGGGGCCGCTGTGCTGGCACTGGTGCTGACCCTGCTTGTGTCGCTGGGTGCGGCACTGTCGCCACGCGCCGATGCGCAGCGTGTGTCCGACGTGCGGGGCACGCGCCACAACCTGTCCACCAGCGGCAGTGGCAGCACCCATGCCGGCACGGCTGGCACCAGCGAGGTCTGCGTGTTCTGCCACACACCCCACGGTGCCACGCAGGCCGACCAGGGCGGCGCCGCCATGCGCTCGCCGCTGTGGAACCGCCGTGTACCGGCCGGCACCACCTACACACCCTATGGCTCCAGCACCATGGACGCCCAGGCCATTGCCGACGGCTTCAACAACCAGCCCGGCGGCAGTTCCAAACTGTGCCTGAGCTGTCACGACGGCACGCTGGCCATAGGCAACGTCAACGTGCTCAACGGGCAGGCCAACGCCAGCATCCCCATGGTGGGCACCGGCCCGGGTGGCACCATGCCGCCAGGTGAAGGCAGCAGCACCGGATTCACGCGCTTCCTGGGCACCGACCTGCGCAACGACCACCCGATTTCCGTCACCTTCAACGCCGCACTGGCCACGCGCGACGGCGAACTGCGTGCCGTGGACGCACAGCAGCGCTGGCCCGCCGGCAGCGGCAGCGTGCTGGGGCTGCGGGGCAATGGCCTGAAGCCGCTGCTGCCCCTGGAACCCACCGGCAACGGTGGCAACGGCAACAACGGCCAGGTGCAGTGCGCCACCTGCCACGACCCGCATATCCGTGAACTGGACCCGGCCAAGGGCAACCAGAAGTTCCTGCGTGCGCAGCGTTTTCAGGAGGCCGCGCCGGGGGCCACACACAACGCGGCCAGCGACATCGTGTGCCTGGCCTGCCACGACAAAAACGGCAGCACCGGCAGTTGGTCCAACTCGGCCCACGCCCGGCCCGATGTGGCCGACGAGACCTACCGCGATACGTCGGCCAGCCTGCGCGAATTCCCGCTGGGCCTGCCGGTGTGGAAGGCGGCTTGCCTGAACTGCCACGACACCCACACCGTGCAGGGCGCGCGCCGGCTCACGCGCGAAGGCAGCGACGGCGCGCCCGCAGGCAACCCGCTGGGCCCGCGCCAGGGCGGCAACCCGGCGCTGGAAAACACCTGCTACCAGTGCCACACCACACAGGCGCGCTCGGCGCTGACCAGCGTGCTGCAGGTGCCCGACATCGAGACCCCGTTCAGCCAGGCCGTGCGCATGCCCATCACCACGCCAGACCAGGGCGGCACCACCGAAGAAGTGCACGACCCCTCGGCCCACGGCAACGACGGCCATGTCGACTGCACCACCGCCAGCAACCGCTGCGGCGCCGACGGCATGGAGCCGCGCCCGCTGCTGGCCCAGCGTCACGCCGAATGCACCGACTGCCACAACCCGCACCGTGTCATCAGAAACCGGCTCTTCAACGCCGACGCCACCGTGCCCGATGCCACCGGCACCCACCGCCACGACGAGACCACGGGCGACACACACACCAATATCGCCTCGGGTGTGCTGCGTGGCAGTTGGGGCGTGGAGCCGGTGTACGGCAGCACCTCGTTCCAGTCACTGCCCAGCGGCTACAGCGTCAAGCGGGGCGACCCCGGCAGCAGCACCAGCACGGCTGCCGCGCAGCCCTACGTGACACGGGAATACCAGATCTGCCTGAAGTGCCACAGCGACTATGGCTATGCCGACAACAACGCCTACCCGGGTGGCAACCGCCCGGCGCTGGGGCGCAGTGGCGGCACGCCGGCGGGCAGCAACAACCTCACCGTCTACACCAACCAGGCCAAAGAGTTCCAGGCGCCGCTGTCGCATCAGGGTGAAGGCAGCAAGGCCAATTCGGGGGCGGGCAGCAACTACGCCACCAACAACCACCGTGGCTGGCACCCGGTGATGGAAGCCACGGGACGCAGTGGCGCCAACGCGGCGGCTTTCCGCGCCCCCTGGGGCAACGCCATAGGCACGCAGACCATGTACTGCAGCGACTGCCATGGCGAGAACACCCCCGAAGGCACGGTGGTGCCGGCGGGTGGTGACCAGGGCGCGGCCTGGGGGCCGCATGGCTCCAACAACAACTTCTTGCTCAAGGGCCAGTGGAACAACAGCGTGGGCGCCAACAACCGGGGCGACAGCGGCCCCAATGCCAACGGCCTGTGCTTCAAGTGTCACAACCCCGACACCTATGCCAACCGCAACGGCAGCGGAGGCACGGGTTTCTTTCAGCCCAGTGGCCGGGGCAACCTGCACGCGTATCACACCGACAAGATCGGCCGCATCCGCTGCAACTGGTGCCATGTGGCCGTGCCGCACGGCTGGAAGAACAAGGCCCTGCTCGTCAACCTCAACGACGTGGGCGAAGAAGCCGGCCAGCCTGCCGGTGGCAACCGCGAATGGCGCATGAACAGCCCCGGCCAGGCCTTCAACCAGGAGCCCTACTACCTGAACAGCAAGCTCAAGGTGCGCAGCTTTGCCACCAGCGGCAACTGGACCGACACCAACTGCGGCTCCAACAACTCGGCCGCCACCTTTGGCAGCAACGGCAACTCCACCCAGACCGGCAAGGACTGGATGAAAGACGTGTGCAGCAACCCGCCATGAACAAGGTCTGGCTCTACCGTTTGAGTGCCCACTTCGGCTCATTGCGCAGCACGCTGGTGATGCTGGCGCTGCTGGCGGCCGTGGTGCTGCTGCGGCCGACATTCTGGCCGCTGGCCGGGGTGATAGCGGTGCTGGCTGTCAACCTGCTGGCCGCGCTGGTGGTGCACCCGGCCTTCAGGCGGCAACTGCCGCTGCTGGTGTCGCACCTGGCCCTGCTGGCCCTGGTGGTGCTGGTGGCGCTGGGGCGGCTGCTGGCGCTGGATGGGCGCTTTGAGCTGACCCAGGGCGTGCCCTTTGACGGCCACCTGCTCGACCGCGAAGCCGGCGCGCTGCACGTGGACCGGCTGCAGCGGCTGGCCTTCAGTCACGACGGGTTCGAGATCGACTACGCGCCCGGCCGCAAGCGTGGCGCCACGCGCAACAGCGTCACCTGGCAGGCTGAAGACGGCCAGCCGCGCAGTGCCGTCATCGGCGACCACCACCCGCTGGTGCTGCAGGGCCACCGCTTCTACACCAGCCCCAACAAGGGCTTTGCGCCGCTGCTGCGCTGGCTGCCCGAGCAGGGCGAGCCGGTGTTGGGTGCGGTGCACCTGCCCAGCTTTCCGGCACAGGAACTGCGCCAGTCGCGTGAGTGGCAGTTGCCCGACGGCCGCATGGTGTGGGTGCTGCTGCAGACCGACGAAACGCTGATCGACCCTGCGACCCACACACGTTTTGCCCTGCCACGCGAGCACCGGCTCGTGGTGCGCGTGGGCACACAACGTGCCGAGTTGGCGCCAGGCCAGCGACTGACCCTGCCGGGCGGCACGCTGGTGTACGAGGGCCTGCGCACCTGGATGGGCTACCGCGTCGCCTACGACCCGACGCTGCCCTGGTTGCTGGTGGCCGCGCTGTTGTCGGCACTGTCACTGGCCCTGCACTACGTGTTGAAGTTTCGGGCTGCTTCCGACCGTGCGCCGCAAGCCTGGCCGGGGGTGGCCCATGGATGAGACCCTGGCCTTGCGTGCGGCCCTGGGTTGTTACGTGGCGGCCTTTGCCAGTGCCCGCTGGCAGCGCACGGCGATGGGCGCACTGGCCCTGGCGCTGGCCCTGCACACGGCCGCCTTGCTGGGCCGCTGGCAGGCACACGGCCACGGGCCCTTTACCACCATGCACGAGATCCTGAGTTCCAACCTGTGGAGCCTGGCGCTGGTGCTGGGGCTGGCAGCGTGGGCATGGCGCGAGGTGCGCGGCGTCTTGCTGGCGGCCGCCCCGGTGCTGCTGGTGCTGGGCATCTGGCTGCTGATGGCCGACGCCGCGCCCGGCCACTTTCCGGCCACCTACGCCACGCCGCTGCTCTACCTGCACACGCTGGTGGGCAAGCTCTTTCTGGGCCTGCTGCTGGTGGCGCTGGCGCTGGGCGCTGTGCCTGTCATGCGGCACACCGGCTGGGGCCGGCGCTGGTTTGCAGCGGCCCCGGCCGATACGCGGCTCGATGCACTGGCGCACCGCTTTGCCGCCTTCGCCTTTGTCTTCGAGACGTTGATGTTGATCGTGGGCGCCGTGTGGGCGCAAGACGCCTGGGGCCGCTACTGGGCCTGGGACCCGCTGGAAAGCTGGGCCTTTGTCACCTGGCTCGCCCTGGCCGGCTTGCTGCACGCCCGCACCACGCTGCGCCCCACGCCAGCCGTGCACGGGCTGTGGCTGATGGGTGTGTTTGCGGTGGCCTTTGTCACCTTCTTCGGTGTGCCCTTCATCAGCACTGCGCCACACAAGGGGGCGATTTGAGCCCCCGCACCGACCGCCGCCGCGCTGGCGCGCTGCTTACCCTGGCCGCCGTGCTGGCGGGCGGCCTGTGGCTGGACCAGCGCGGCAGCCCGGCCGAAGCGCCCATGCCCGCGTTGGCGGGGTCGTCGCAGGCGCAGACACCGCCACAGGCCGAGGTGACACGGCGCTTCAACGAAGCCGTGTTCATGCTGCACGCCAAGCAGTTTGAGCACGCGGCCACGGCACTGCACCGCGTGCTGGTGCTGGCGCCGCGCCTGCCCGAGGCCCACGTCAACATGGGCTTTGCCCTGCTGGGCCTGCAACGCCACCAGGAGGCGCGCAACTTCTTCGAAGGCGCCACCGCCTTGCAGCCCGCACAGGCCAACGCCTACTACGGCCTGGCCCTGGCCTGGGAAGCCGCCGGCGACATGGCCATGGCCACCGGCGCCATGCGCACCTACCTGCACCTGGCCCGCGATGAAAAACCGGAACACCTGGCCAAGGCCAGGGCGGCGCTGTGGGAGTGGGAGCGCAGCCTCCGTGCGGGCCGCTGAGCACACCTGCCACTGCGCCAGGCGCTGGCCGCGGAATTGCATGTGCGCCCCCATGCAAACTGCCCTGTCGGCCCTGGCCCACCGCAATGCGCCATCCGCACCCCGCCCCGTTCCCGATTGCGAGAACGGCTTCCCGGAGTTGGCGAGAAAACCGGCCCTGCCATGACCGTGTTCTGGCTGGTGGCGGCGATGTTCGTGCTGGGCGCCCTGCTCTTCCTGCTGCCGCCATTGTGGACACAGGCCAGCGCTGCGCAGGCCGCGGCGGCCACAGAAGCGCCGGCGCCCTCGGCCCGAGGTGGCCGCCACCTGGCACTGGCCTTGGCGCTGCTGCTGCCCCTGGCCAGTGTGCTGACCTATTTGCAACTCGGTCGGCCCGACGCCGTGGCGCCGCAGTTGGTGGCTGCCCCTGCGCAAGCAACCCCGCCCAGCCCCGGTGCCAGCGGCGACACGCGGCACGCGGTGACGCCCGGGCAACTGCAGCAGCGCGCCATGGCCCTGGCAGAGCGGCTGCAGGCCGAGCCCGGCGACGCACAGGGTTGGGTGATGCTGGGCCGCACCCATGTGATGCTGGCGCGCTACGCCGATGGGGCAGCAGCCCTGCGCCGCGCCGCCGCATTGATGCCGCGGGACGCCAGCCTGCTGGCCGACCTGGCCGACGTCACCGGCATGGCCCAAGGCAAACGCCTGGCCGGCGAACCGGCCCGCCTGGTGCAGCAGGCGCTGGACCTGGACCCCCGCCACGGCAAGGCCCTGGCCCTGGCCGGCAGCGCGGCCTTCGAGACCCGCGACTACCCTGCCGCGCGCCACTATTGGCAACGCCTGCTGGAACTGCTGCCCCCTGGCTCTGACATGGCGCGGGCCATGCAAGGCAGCATCGCCCAAGCCACGCAGCTTGAAAGCGGCTTGCAGACCGTGTCCGGCGGTCCCGGCGGTCCCGGCAATGCGGGCACGGCGGTGGCCCCGGCACCCACGCCGCCGCCCGCGGGCGCCGTGCCTTTGACCGGCACCGTGCAGATCAGTGCGGCGCTGCGGTCGCGGCTGGCGCCGGGTGACACGCTGTTTGTATTTGCACGCGCCGCCCAGGGGCCGCGCATGCCGCTGGCCATCGTGCGGCGGCCTGCCGATGGGCAAGCCTACGAATTCCGCCTGGACGACAGCATGGCCATGCAACCGGCGATGCGCCTGTCGGCGTTTGCGCAGGTGGTGGTGGGCGCTCGCATCTCACGCAGCGGCAACGCCACGCCCCAGGCCGGTGACCTGTTCGGCCAGAGCGCCGTGGTGGCACCCACGGCCCAGGGTGTGCAGGTGCTGATCGACAGCGTTCAACCCTGAGCCTGTCCAGGCCGTCGCGGCCCCCCAGGCACGGCCTTGCTGCGGGCTTGGGCGGGCGCCGACAATGCAGGCCATGTCCCGCCTGCCGTCACCACCCATGCACATCCGTCCTGTCACGCTTGTCCTGGCCAGTCTGGTGGCCACCTGCGCCATGCTGGCGCCGCACCTGGCTGGCGCCACGCCTGAAGAGCCACCGCGCGCCGCGCTGGACGACGCCCGCAAGGCCGCCACCGAACTGGTGACCAGCGTGCGCGGCGAATTGGTCAAGGCCATCGAAGCCAGCGGCCCGTTGCGGGCCATTGCGGTGTGCAAGTACGCCGTACCCGAGATCGCCTCGTCGGTGTCGCGCAAGTACGGTGCGCGGGTCATGCGCGTCACGCTCACGCCGCGCAACCCGGCCCTGGGCGGCGCCGACGCCTGGGAACAGAGGGTGCTGATGGGATTTGAAGAACGCGTGGCACGTGGCGAAAAAGCCGACGGCATGGAGCACTTTGAGGTTGTCAATGAACCCGCCGGCAAATTCATGCGCTACGCCCGTGCGCTGCCTGTGCAACCGGTGTGCATGAACTGCCACGGCCCGGCCGAGCAGGTGTCTGAATCCATCCGCAACCAGATCAGCCATGACTACCCGCATGACCGCGCCATGGTTGGTAGCGTGGGCAAGGTGCGCGGCGCGGTGAGCTACAAGAAGCCGCTTTGACGCGGGGCGCGCGTACCAGGCCGCCGGCGACGGCGATCAGCGCGTGGCCCCCAGCAAGTAGGTCTTGGCGTCGGCGTGGCCCTGCGCGGCGGCACGCTCCATCCACTTGCGCGCTTCTTCGCCCGAAAGCAGCACACCGCTGCCGGTCAGAAAGAGAACTGCCAGGCTGTACTGGGCCTCTGCGTGGCCTTGCCGGGCGGCCTCAAAGTACCACTGTGCGGCAGCACGTTGCGGGTCTTCGGTTTCCGGTACTTTTGCCAGGCCGTAGGCATACATGTTGCCTAGGTTGAACTGGGCTTCGGCCAGACCTTGGCGCGCCGCGCGCTGGAACCACTCCAGAGCCAGGGCGTCGCTTTCGCGCACGCCGTGCCCGTGGTAGTACAAGCTGCCCAGGCGGCTTTGGGCCTGGGCATTGCCGCTGCGGGCCAGGGGTTCCAGCGCACGCACGGCACTGGGATAGTCCTTGCGGTGGATGGCGGCCACGGCGTCTTGCAGGGCATCGGCGCGGACAGTGAAAATGGGCAGGCAAAAGGCAAGGGCAACGATGGGTCGGACAAGGTTCACGGAAAGTCTCCAGACGCGACGGGGAGCAGGATTGCAGGTGGCGCTGCAGGCCAGGCGCTGGCCCACGGGCGGCAGCGATGCAATCTGCGGGCCCGGATGGCGCCGGCCATGACAACGCACCAGCCCCTGTCGCCGGCGCCCGTGGGCCGAAAGTCGCTTCGGGCCAAGGGCCTGATGGCCACGCTCGGGCTGCTGGCGTACATGTTGGGGGCGGGCGTGTACATCGCGGCCGAGCGCAATGAGATCTACGTCAGCATTCAGCGCCTGGAGCAGGTGGCGCGCCACGAAAAGGCACTGGCGCTCACGGAGTCCGCCGTCAGCGGCGCACTGGTGGACGTCAACGAGGCCAGCAACGCCGGCCTGATCGATGCCGAGCCGCCGTCAGAACTGCGCCTGTACATGGAATCCTGTGCCAAGCTGTTTGCGGCGCTGGACGAACACGACCCGGCCTACGCACGGCTGCACCGCGCCATCGCTCGCAGTTATGGCGTGCTGGTGGCGGCCCCTGACCGCGCCAACTGGATTGACCTGCGCGAGGCCATGAGCCGCGCTGCCGACGAACTGGAAATACGACATCTGCGGCTGAGCGACGAGAGGGCTGCGTTGACCTTGTCCTACCAACACCAGTACGACGCCGTGACCGTGGAGTCCATGCTGCTGGCCACCTTGGGCCTGCTGGGCTTTGGCACCACGGCAGCGTGGTTTTTTTCGCGGCTTGCACGCGACATCCAGCGGCTGGAGGCGCACGCGCGCCACATTGTCCAGGGCACCCGTGGCGTGAGCCTGCACGTACGCCGCGACGACGAACTCGGCCACCTGATGCATGCCGTCAACCGCATGTCGGTGGACCTGGACGATCGCGAGAAGCGCATCGCGCTGGACACGCACAGCCGCTCCCACCACGACAAGATGCTGGCCGTGGGTGCGCTGGCAGCCGGCGTGGCGCACGAAGTCAACAACCCGCTGGCGGTGATCAGCGGCGTGGCCCAGGAGCTGCAAGCCGGCGACCTGCCGCCGGGCCGCCTGGCCGAGAGCGCAGCGCTCATCCTGTCCGAGGTGCAACGTGCCAGCCACGCCGCGCGCCATCTGGCCGAGGTGGCCGCCCCGCTGCCGTCTGAGCTTGACTGGATGGACCTCAACGGGCTCGTGCGGCAGGCCGTGCAGCTGATGGGCTACGACCGCCGCTACCGGCGCTTTGTGTTCGACGTGCAGGCCGACCCCTCACTGCCGGCAGTGCGCAGTTCGGGCAACGCCATCCAGCAGGTGCTGATGCAGATGCTCTCGCTGGTGTGCGGCGCCATGGCGGCGCGCAACGACCCGCCCACCGAATTGCGGCTTCTCACGCTGCCCGAGCACGACGGGGTGTCGTTGCAGATTCTGTTTCCGCCGGTGCTCGACTTCACGCGCGCTGAAGTGCAACGCAGCCTGTTGTTGAGCCGCGCCATCGTTGAACCGCTGCGCGGGCGGCTTGCGTTTGGTCAAGTCGACGGACCCCTTCAACGCATCAAATTGCTGCTTCCCGCCGACCCTGGTGGCGACGAAGGATGACAGCGATGCCCGAACTGAACGTGCTGGTCGTCGACGACGAACCGGCCATTCGGCAGGTGTTGTCGGCGGCAATATCAAAGGCCGGATATCCGGTGGACGCGGCCGGGTCGGCAGCCGAGGCCTTGGCCAAGCTCGATGCCGGGCCCTACGACGTGGTGCTGAGCGATGTATTCATGCCCGTCACCGACGGCATCGAATTGCTGCGCCAGGCGCGGGCACGCGGCCACAGTGCCACCTTCATCATGGTCACGGCATTTGCCTCGGTGGACTCGGCCATCGACGCCATCAAGGCGGGAGCCTGGGACTACATCACCAAGCCTGTGCGCAATGAAGAAATCCTGCACAGGCTGGAACAAATTGACGCCTTGCGCGGCCTGCGCGAAGAAAACCGCGCACTGCGCACGCTTGTCATGGGCGGTGGCCAGCAGGCCTTCAAGTTCAACGCAGCCAGCATGGTGGCAGTGGAGCGGCTGACCACCCGCGTGGCCCCTACCGACAGCACCGT
>CAZUKT010000004.1:0-28598 GCA_964620975.1 uncultured Rubrivivax sp.
GCGGCTGTTCTGGTGCTGAAAGCTGCAGCACACGGCCCAGCAGCGCCATGTCGCGGTTGGGGGGTATGACGTAGATGTGGTCGGGCGCAGTGGCCATCTGGTCTTGCGCTTCCAGTACCGGCATGGCGGTGCAGCGCTGCAGGATCTCGTCCAACAGGCTGGTGTGGCTCGGGTCCAGGTGCGGCACCAGCACAAAGGCCGCACCGGTGTTGGGCGGGCAGGCACGGAAGAAGGCTTCAAAGGCTTCCAGGCCGCCGGCTGAAGCGCCCATGCCGACCACGGGGTGGGCGGCCACGGTGGTCGCCACGGCGTCGACAACGTCAGTGGGCGCGAAGGCGGGCGCTTGGGGGGTGCCGGTGGTGCTCGCGGTCATGGGCGCTGTGGTGGGCGCGGTGATTGGCGCAGAGGTGGGCGCAGGGGTGGGCGCAGTGGTGGGCGCAGTGGTGGGGCCGGGGCTCAGCGGGTGGGTCCCTGTGGGTTCAGCACCTGCCATGGAGGCCTCCTTGCCGCGTTGGACTCGCCGCCTTGGCCTGCTGCCGGCGCCAATCCTGCACCGCCAATGCTAGCCGCGCCGTGCCGGCGCCGATTGCGTTGCCGCAAAGGGGCGCAAGCGCCGTAGCCTGGGGCTGGCGCAAGCCCTCACCCCAACCCTCTCCCGCGGGCGGGAGAGGGGGCAAATAAAAGGCGCTGGGAGTGGCTCCCTTTCCCGCAGGCGGGAGAGGGGGCAAAAAAACTGGCGCCGGGAGTGGCTCCCTTTCCCGCAGGCGGGAGATACGGCCCGAAATGGGGCCGTGAGTGGCTCCCTCTCCCACTTGTGGGAGAGGGTGGGGGTGAGGGTGGCCCCCCCGCAATGGCTTGTCGCTTCAGCCCGCAGCCGCAGCCAAGGCGCGCAGCGCGGCCAGGGTGCTGGCCGCAAGCACCGGGTGCGCGGCCGCTTCAAGGCGTGGCGCGGCGCCCGCATCGGCCTGCGCCAGCCAGTGCTGGCACTGTGCATGCCACACGCTGCCGGGCTGGCTGCGGGCCCACACCTGCTCACAGGCCACAAAGTGCTGCCGCGCGGCCGCCACCTGGCCATCTGCCAGCAGCAGCCGGCCCAGGCCCAGGTGGGCGTCACTGCGCAGGGCCGACATCTGCACCTGACCGGCGTCGTAGTGCCTGGCCGCTTCGTCCAGATGGTGGCGGGCCAACGCGGCGTCACCCGCGTCCAGCCACAGCAGGCCCAGTTCGGTGTGGGCGTGGCCGTGGTCCACCGCCAGGGCGGGCGTGGCGGCGCAGCGGGCCAGGGCTTCAACGGCTGCGGCCAGCGCTGCGGCCCGTTCCGCCGTGCCCTGGGCTTGCAGGCGCAGCACCAGCGCCACGGCGCGCTGCAGCCGTGCCCATTCGACCGGCAGCTCGTCTTGGGCCAGGGTTTCAACCGCCGCCACCAACGCCTGCACACCGGCCACGTCACCACGCCAGGCCGCCGCCAGCGCGCCGATGCGGTGGCGGCGCAGCCGCGTGGGCACGGCTTCGTCGCCACGCTGCTGCCACAGCGCGGCGGCGCGGTCGAGTTCAGCCTGCACTTGCGGCCGTCGCAAGGCCACCAGGCACTGGGCCAGGCGTTCGGCAAAGTAGCCGGCGTCCATGTTGGCGCCGGGCTTCAGGGCGCTGTGCTGGGCCACCACGTCTTGCGCCAGCGCGGCAGCTTCGTCCACGCGGCCCATGGCCAGCAGTGCCACCGAATGTGCCGTCATGGCGTTGACCACACGCGACGTGAGGTGGGTGTCCAGCAGGCGCTGGTCCAGCACCACCTGGCGCGCGATGGGCTCGGCGTCGGCCGGGCGGCCCACGCGCACCAGGGCGTCGGCGTACCAGCGCTCCTGCGCCGTGAGCAAGGTGTGCGGCCGCTGCGGGCCCAGCGCCTGGCGGCAGCGCTGCAGCGCACGTTCGGCCGCCTGCAACGCCTGGCCGTTGTGGCCGAAGTGGCTGTAGGTGTTGGACAGGAAACCCAGCGTGTACACGGTCTCTGCGTGCGTCGGGCCCAGGTGTTGTTCGGCCACGGCCACGGCCTCTTGCAACGGGGCAAAGCTGCCGGCTTCGTCCTGGCGTTTGGCCATCAGGAACGACAAGCCGCGCAGCGCGTCCACCAGCAGCAGGGCCTGCGCCGGCAACTGCTGGCGCAGCACCGGCAGCACACGCGCCGCCACGGCCTGCGCCTGGGCGTGGCTGCCGCACCCGTTGAAGGCCTCGATCTGCAGCACCTGGCCTTGCAGCGTGAGCGCGTGCGCCGGGCCCAGCGCGCGTTGGCAGCGCGGCACGGCGGCCTCCAGCGCCCGCGCGCCCAGGGCCACGTCGCCGAGTTGGCTGCAACTGCGGGCCACCAGCACGCCCAGCTCACCGGCCACGGCTGGGTTGGCGGCCAGCTCGGCTTCAATGCGGCCCAGCGCCGACGCCAGCAGGTCTTGCGCCGTGACCACGCCGCCGGCGCCTTCACGCGGGGTGGCTTCGGTAAAGATGGACGCAATGAACTGCTTGACCTCTTCAGCCTGCCGCAGCGCGGCCTTGGCCAGCGCCGCCTGGCCCTGCGCCACACGCGCCTGCCACAGCGCCAGCAAGGTGCCTGCGGCCAGCGCCAGCAGCACGGCCACCTGGGCATGCGCGCCGCCCACCGCCGCCAGCGCCACACCGGCGGCCACGGCGCTGGCGGCCTTGTGGCGCCCCACGAACTTGCGCGCGCGGTACAGCAGGGAATCAGCCCGCGCCAGCACCGGGTGGCCGCTTTGGTGGCGGGCCAGGTCGTCGGCCATGGCGCTGACCGTGGGGTAGCGCTCGGCGGGCGCGGGCTTGAGCGCGCGCAGCACGATGGTGTCCAGGTCACCGGCCAACTGGCGGCGCAGCGCCGCACTGGCCACCACGGCGCTGGGGCGCTTGGGCGGCAGCATGGTCTCGGCCATGGCCATGGCCTGAGCCTGGGCCATGGACGGTGGCCGCAATCTGCCAAAGGGCAGCTCGCCGGCCAGCAGCTCGTACAGCAGCACGCCCAGCGCAAACACGTCGGTGGCGGTGGTGACGGGCTCGCCCCGCAGTTGCTCGGGCGCGGCGTACTGCGGCGTCATGGCGCGGCCCCAGTCGCGGGTGAGGTCGGTGGATTCGGCGGCGGTTTCGTCGCCCTGCACGATCTTGGCAATGCCGAAGTCAAGCAGCTTCACCACGCCGGCAGCGTCCACCATGATGTTGCTGGGCTTGATGTCGCGGTGGATCACGCCGTGGCTGTGGGCGTGGGCCACGGCGGCCAGCACGTCTGCAAAGAGCTTCAGCCGCTCGGGCACGCCCAGGCGCAGCGCGGCGCAGTGCTGGTCAAGCCGCTGGCCCTGCACCAGGTCCATCACCAGGTAGGGCTGGCCGGCTTCAGTGACGCCGGCGTCCAGCAGCCGGGCAATGTGCGGGTGCGCCAGCCGCGCCAGGATGTGGCCTTCACGCTGGAAACGTTCAGCGCCGGCGCGGCCCAGCAAAGACAGGTGCAGCAGCTTGACGGCCACCTGGCCTTCAAAGCGGCCGTCGCTGCGGCGCGCCGCCCACACCGTGCCCGAGCCGCCCTGGCCCAGCGGCGCCTGCAGCACGTAGGGGCCCAGGCGCTGGCCGGCCAGGGTGGCCGGCTCGGGCGCACCGGGCAGGGTGTGCGGGGTGTCAGGCCCAGGTGCGGCGCCGTCCAGGAAGCCTTGCACCTGCGCCTGCTGGCTGGCGGCCAGCAGGGCCGCCAGTTCACGCGCTATTTCGGGGTCACGGCCCTGCCACTGGGCCAGCCGCGCGGGGCGCAGCGCGGCGGGCAGCTCCAGCAGTTCGTCCAGCGGCGTGCTCAGCACCGCCCAGCGCTCGGGCGTGGGCAGTGTCATGGGGTGGGCTTGGTGAGTGTCATGCAGCTTCAATCGCAATCGGGCTGGCAAAGCCGCCAAACCTTACCAAGCCGCAGAACCTGCCGAACCTGCCGGGCCTGCCGAACCCGCCGCACCTGCCGCACCTGCACCGGCGCGGGCGCGGCCGCAAGGGGCCAACGCCGTGGCCACCCAAGGCCGGTGCGCGCCTAGGGCCCGTCCGGGAATAACTTGCACATTTGGCTCGCCCGCTACGGGCGCGCTGCGGCGTTGCAAATGCTCGCGATGCCTATGCGCATCGCTGCGCTTTGCGCCTTGCATCGCATCCCGCATCGGGCGGCCAAATGCACAACTTGTCCCCGAACGGGCCCTAAGAAAACGCTAAGGGCCGGGCGCGAACATCCTCTCCCAAGGAGTCCGCATGAAGCCCAAACACAGCACGTTCACTGCCTTCGCCCACACGGCCAAAACGGCCACCGACGCCACCTCACGCAAGCGGCACCGCACCACGGCCATGGGGGCCAAGGCCCTGAGCCTGGCCGGCCTGCTCGGCCTGGCCTGCCTGCCTGCCGTGGCCGCCATACCTGCCACACCCGCCACACTGCTGGCCGGCTACAGCGCTGCGGCTGCGGGTGCAGCGCCTTCGGCAGCACGCGGGCAGAAGTTCTTCTCCAGCACGCAGGGCCGTGAATGGAGTTGCTCGTCGTGCCACGGCGCGGTGCCCACGGACACAGGCAAACACGCCTCCACCGGCAAGCCCATCACGCCGCTGGCGCCGGCCTTCAACGCCTTGCGTTTTGTAGACGAAGCCAAGACTGAAAAGTGGTTCCGCCGCAATTGCAACGACGTGGTGGGCCGCGAGTGCACGGCCACGGAAAAGGCCGACGTGCTGGCCTGGCTGATGACGCTCAAGCCATGACGCTGCGTCCAACAGCCCTTCGGAGAACCCCCATGCAATTGCCCGCCATCCCCTCCCGCTCTTCTGCGCTTGCCGCGCTTGCCGTGTGCGCCTCAGTGCTGCTGGCCAGCAGCGCCCGGGCCGATGAAAGGCAAGCGCCCCCGCCACTGCCAGCCAAGGTGCAGCAGGAATGCACGGCTTGCCACATCGCCTACCCGCCGGGCCTGCTGCCGGCCGCGTCATGGCAGCGGCTGATGGCCAACCTGCCGCGCCACTTTGGCACCGACGCGTCGCTGGACGCCGCCAGCACGCAGGAGATCACTGCCTGGCTGCTGCAGCATGCGGGCACGTCCAAGCGTGTCAAACGCGAGCCCGCGCCGCCGCCGCAAGACCGCATCAGCCGCGCGGACTGGTTCGTCAGCAAACACCGCGAAGTGGCCGCTTCGACCTGGGCGCTGCCAGCCGTCAAGAGCGCCGCCAACTGCGCGGCCTGCCACCCCGGCGCCGAACAAGGAGACTTCAGTGAACGCAACATCCGCATCCCGCGCTGAGACCTTGGCGCATGGCGCCGCCGCGCCGGCCAGCGGCCGCATCCTGGTGTGGGACGCGCCGGTGCGTGTCTTCCACTGGCTCACCGTGCTCAGCTTTGCCGGTGCCTACATCACGGCCGAAAGTGAACGCTGGCGGCTGCTGCACGTGACACTGGGCTACACGCTTGCCGGCCTGGTGGTGTTCCGTGTGCTGTGGGGCCTGCTCGGCACCCGCCATGCCCGTTTTGCCAGCTTTGTGCGTGGCCCTGCGGCGGTATTGCGTTACGTGCGCTCGCTGCTCAGCGGCGTGCCTGAACACCACACCGGGCACAACCCGGCCGGCGCGCTGGCGATCATGGCCATGCTGGCGCTGGCGCTGGGGGTGGCTGCGACGGGCTACGCCGGCTACGAAGAACTGGTGGGCGAATGGGTGAAGGAACTGCATGAAGTGCTGGCCAACGGCATGCTGCTGCTGGTGGGCATGCACATAGCCGCCGTGGTGGCGGCCAGCAAGATGCATGGCGAGAATCTGGTGCGTGCCATGGTCACGGGCCACAAACTGGGTTCGCCACAGGAAGCCATACGCCGGGCCTGGAAGGCGTTGGCAGCGCTGATGCTGGTGGCCGTGATGGGCTTCTGGTGGACGCAATGGCAAGCGGCGCCGGCCAACGTGCCCGGCGCGGGCAAGGCCGCACTGGCCAGCCACGGCACCGCAGACGACGACGACTGACGCCCCACCACCACAATCACACCATGCGCATCCTGCTCGCTGAAGACGACATGCTCCTGGGCGACGGCCTGCGCGCCGGCCTGCGCCAGCGTGGCTACCAGGTGGACTGGGTGCGTGACGGCGCCGCCGCTGAACGCGAACTGCGTGCCGAGCCCTACGCCGCCGCCGTGCTGGACCTGGGCCTGCCGCTGCTGGACGGCATGCAGGTGCTGGCCAGTGTGCGCCGCGCCGGCATCAAACTGCCCGTGCTGGTGCTGACGGCCCGCGATACCGTGCCCGACCGCGTGCGTGGCCTGGACGTGGGTGCCGACGACTACGTGGTCAAGCCTGTGGACCTGGACGAACTGGCGGCCCGGCTGCGCGCCCTGGTCCGCCGCGCGCACGGCCAGGTGCAGGAGATGCTTGTGGCGCAGGACGTGACGCTGGACCCGGCCGCACGGGGTGTGACGCAGGGCGGTGTGGCCGTGGTCTTGTCGGGCCGCGAATTTGACCTGCTGCACGCCCTGATGCTGGGCGCCGGGCGTGTGTTGTCGCGCGAGCAGATCGAGCAGCAGCTTTACAGCTGGGGCCAGGAAGTGGAAAGCAACGCCGTGGAAGTGCATGTGCACCACCTGCGGCGCAAGCTGGGCGCTGCGCTCATACAGACGGTGCGTGGCGTGGGCTACATGGTGGCGCGTGAGCCTCGGCCCTGAGCCGCGCCTTGCGGGCAGTTTGGGCATGATCGCTCGGCTCTGACTCACAGCCATGATGCCCACGCCCCGCTCGCTGCAAGGCCGCCTGCTGGCCCTGGTGTTGGCCGTGGTGGCCGGCGTGTGGGCGGTGGCCGCCGTGAGCACGTGGCTGGACGTGAGCCACGAGCTGGACGAGTTGCTGGACGGCCATCTGGCACAGGCCGCCGCGCTGCTGGTGGCGCAGCAGACCCACGAACTGGACGAAGACGAAACGCTGGACGCGCCCACGCTGCACAAGTACGCGCCCAAGGTGGCGTTCCAGGTGTTCCACGAAGGCCGGCTCGTGATGCGATCGGCCAGCGCGCCCGCCGAGCCCATGGTGGCATCGCGTGAGGCCTTCAAGTCGGGCTTCAAGACGGTGGCCATGGCCGGCAGCGATTGGCGCGTGTTTGCCACCCACGGCAGCCAGCATGACGTGCAGGTTTACGTGGGTGAGCAGGTTTCATCGCGCACGGGCATTCTTCGCGCCGTGTTGCGTGGCACGCTGTGGCCCATGGCGCTGGCACTGCCGCTGCTGGCGGTGGTGGCCTGGTGGGCCATACGTCGCGGGCTGCTGCCACTTCGCCGCCTGGGCCACCTGCTGGCGGCGCGGCAGGCACAGTCGCTGCAGCCCGTGGCCCTGGCCGGCGCACCCACCGAACTCGGCCCGATGGTGGACGCGCTCAACGGCCTCTTTGAACGCATAGGCACACTCCTGGAAAGCGAGCGCCGCTTCACCGCCGACGCCGCACATGAACTGCGTACGCCCAGTGCCGCCATCCGCACCCAGGCCCAGGTGGCGCTGGCCGAGCCCGACGCGGCCGAGCGCCGCCATGCGCTGCAGGCCACGCTGGCCGGCTGTGACCGCGCCACGCGGCTGGTGGAGCAACTGCTGACGCTGTCGCGCCTGGAAGCGCAAGCCGCCAGTGCGCCGCAAAGCGTGGCCCCGGTGGACCTGGTGGCCGTGGTGCGCCAGGTGGCGGCCGACGTGGCGCCGCGTGCGCTGGCCAAGGGCCAGACCCTGGACCTTGACGCCGCGGCGCCATGCCCCGTGGCGGCGGACGAAACGCTGCTGGCCGTGCTGGTGCGCAATCTGGTGGACAACGCTGTGCGCTACAGCCCGGCCAACGCATCGGTGCACGTGAGCGTGCAGCGCGAGGGCGCCCATGTGGTGCTGCGGGTTGAAGACAGCGGCCCCGGGCTGCCGGCCGACGTGCAGCAGCGCCTGGGCCAGCGCTTTTACCGCCCGCCCGGCCAGGCCGAAAGTGGCAGCGGCCTGGGCTGGTCCATCGTGCGGCGCATTGCGGCGGTGCTGGACGTGCAGGTGGCACTGTCCAGCAGCGCCACGCTGGGTGGGCTGGCGGTGCAGGTGTCGGTGCCGTCCACAAAGCCATAGGGCTTGCCCCGGCCGCCGCACGGGTTGTGTTGGCCACAATGTGCCGATTCGATACCGACAAACCGTCTGGGAGGACGACCATGGCTGCACGTGTTTGGTGGCTCTTTGCATTGCTGTGCTTCACTGCGCTGGCGCTGGCGCAGGCCCAGGTTCTGCTGCCCAAGGAGGCCACAGACCTGCCCAGCCGGGTTGAAAAATTCCACCGCACGCACACGCTGGCGTTGGATGGGTCTGAGGTGATGACCGAGCAGATCGTGTTGCGCGTGCTGCGCGCCGACGCGCTGGAGCACATCAAGACCTACACCGTCAGCCACAGCGCCAGCGTGCAAAAGCTCGACGTGCTGGAGGCCTACACGCTGAAGGCCGGTGGCCGCCGTGTGCCGGTGCCCAAGGGCAACACGCAGGTCAATACCGACACCGGGCAAGGCGGCGGGCCGCTGTTTTCAGACTGGCGCCGTGTCAGCGTCACCTTCCCCGATCTGGCCGTGGGGGACGCCATCGTCATCCGCTACCGCCTGAGCACCCGCGAGGCCATGTTTCCGGGCCAGTTTTCCACCTTCGACACCTTTCCCCGGCACACCGCCTACGACGATGCGCGTGTCACGGTTGATTTCCCGGCGAACATGCCCCTGCGCCACGCCGCCGCCGGCATGCAGGAACGCAGCACCGCCAAGGGCGCGCGCCGCGAGATTGAGTGGACCTTCAAGAACAGCCGGCCACTGGCCAGCGAGCGCAAGGACTGGTCGGTGTGGGACTTGGCAGCCGAGCCGCACTACACGCTGTCCACGTACACGTCACACCGCGAAATTGCCGAACGCTACGTGCAGCGGGCAACGCCAAGGGCCGCCGTCACGCCGCGCATCAAGGCGCTGGCAGACGGCATCGTGGGCAGCCAGACCGACAGCCGCGAGCAGACCCGGCTGCTGGTCGAGTGGGTGTCTCGCACGCTCACCTACGGCGGCAACTGCGTGGGCATCGGCGCCGTGGTGCCGCGTGAAGTGAACGTGGTGCTGGACAACCGCATGGGCGATTGCAAGGACCACGCCACGGTGCTGCAGGCCCTGCTGGCGGCGCGCGGCATCGAAAGCCACCAGGTGCTGGTGAATGCCGGCAACCTGTACCGTTTGCACGCCTTGCCGGTGGTGGCACAGGTCAACCACGTCATCAACTTCGTGCCTGCGCTGAAGCTCTTTGTGGATGCCACGGCCAAGAACCGGCCTTTTGGCCGTTTGCCTTTCACGGTGCAGGACAAGCCCGTGCTGGCCGCCGTGGCGGGCGTGCCGGAACGCACCCCGCCCGATGCCGGCGACAACACACAGCGCATGGTCAGCACCTGGGTGGTCCGGGACGACGGCGGCGCCACAGGGCAGGTCAGGATCGAACTGCGGGGTGAATTTGCCATTGACGTGCGTGAAGCCTTCCGCCGTTTGTCGCGCGACCAGGTGCAAGGCATGGTCAAGGAGGTTTTTGCGGGCGCCAATCTGCAGGCCATGGGCGCCGTCAAGCATGACGACCCCGAGCCCTTGCTTGACCACTTCAGCTATGAAGCCAGTTTTGACGTGAAGCGGCTGATCGCACCCACAGGATCAGGCGCCATGCTGATCGCACCGATGTTTGTGTCCCCGGCCAACATTGGCCGCTTTGCCCAGGGCGCCACGGTGGACGCGGCGGGCAACCACGAGAGCGCGTGCCGTGCCGCCAGCAGCGTGGAGGAATACGACATCACCTTGCCCCCGCGCATGGAGGTTCTGGCCGTGCCTGCGGGCACCGCATTCAACACCCGCCTGGTGGGCTACGAGGCCAGCTACCAGCGTGTGGGCACGCACCAGGTGCTGGCCAAGCGCACGCTGCACGACAGGTCGCCGGGCAATGTGTGCCCGGCCGATGTGAAGCGCGAGTTCCGCGACGCCCTGGCCCCGGTGTGGGACGACATCCGCCAGCAACTGCTGTATCGCTAGACGACGCGGGCCGCCCACGCGCCCAGCAGCTTGCAGGCGCGTAGGAAACGATCAATGCCGCAGTCTTGGGCTCATGTATTGCATCATTTTGGTGTTTACGCATGGCGCAAAGCCGATAATGCGATCATCCTGATCTTTGCGGATGTTCATGTTCATCGACAAGCGCTTTCTCACCAGCCTGAACCGCTGCTATTCGGCCACCCACATCACCGTTGACGGCCAGACCCGTGTCTTGCTGGCCACCGAGGGCGAAGGCCCCTGCCTGGCCTGGGCCGGGCCCGACTACGGCACGCCGCACGAGGTGTGGGCCGGCCCGGGCGGCACCATGGCTATGGTGCCCATCCCCGGCGGCAACGGCGAATTCCTGGCCGTGCACAAGTTCTTCAAGATGTTCCAGTGGGAGGAAGCCAAGTTGGTGCACGTCAAGCCACAGGCCGACGGCAGCTACGCCGTCACCGACGTGCTGCACCTGCCCTACATCCACCGCTTTGACCTGCTGCCCGTGGGTGGGCGGCTGTACTTCATTGGCTGCACGCTGGCCACCACCAAGGCGTCGCGTGAAGACTGGTCGAGCCCGGGCAAGATCTTTGTGGGCGAATACACCGGCCCCGGGCCGCTGCAAGTGCAGGTGCTGAAGGACGACCTGACACAAAACCACGGCTTCAGCCGGCTTGAACGCAACGGGCAGGTCAGCAGCCTCGTGACCTGCCAGCAAGGCGCGTTTGAAGTCACGCCGCCGCCGCAGCCCGGCGCGGCCTGGCAGGTGCGGCAGTTCATGGACTGGCCCATCAGCGACATTGCGGCCATCGACATCGACGGCGATGGTGAGCTTGAATTTGCCACCATCGAGGCCTTCCACGGTTCGTATTTCCGTGTCTACAAGCAGGCCGGGGGCAGCTTCCAGAAGGTGTATGAACACCCCGAGGTGAGCGATTTCTATCACGTGGTGACAGGCACCACGCTGGCCGGCAAGCCGGTGTTTGTGGGTGGCTGCCGGCGTGGCAAGCAGCAACTGTTCTATCTGCACGCGGTGCAGAACGCGCCGCTCGTGCTGCAGGCTGAAGTCATTGAAGAAGGCGTGGGCCCGAGCAACGTGCACGTGCTGCACGAAGCCGGGCGCGACATCATCGTCAGCGCCAACCGCGAAAGGGCCGAGGCCGCGCTGTACATCGTGACGGGGGCCCCGGCATGAAGAACCCCATCGGCATCTACGAAAAGGCCTTGCCCAAAGGCATGGGCTGGCCCGAGCGTTTTGACGCCGCACGGGAAGCCGGCTACGACTTTGTGGAGATCTCGGTGGACGAGACCCCCGAGCGCATGGCGCGGCTGGACTGGACATGGCCCGAGCGGCTGGCCTTTTTCAGGGCCTCGCGCGAGGCGGGCGTGGCCGTGCCTTCCATGTGCCTGTCGGGCCACCGCAAGATCCCGTTTGGCAGCGCCGACGCAGCGGTGCGCGCGCAGGCCGCTGACTTCATGGACAAAGCCATCCGCTTTGCCAGCGACACCGGCATCCGCGTGATCCAGCTTGCAGGCTACGACGTGTACTACGAGCCCACCACGGCCGACTCGCGCGCGCGCTACCTCGAAGGCATGCATCGTGCGCTGGAGGTGGCGGCGCAACACCAGGTGATGCTGGCGCTGGAGATCATGGACACCACCTTCCTCAACTCCATCACCAAGTTCCTGGCGTTGAAGCAGCAGTTGCCTTCTCCCTGGTTTGCCGTCTACCCCGACCTGGGCAACCTCACGGCCTGGGGCAACGACGTAGCGGCCGAGCTCGCGGCCGGCATCAACCACATCGTGGGTGTGCACGTGAAGGAATCCAAGCCCGTGGGCCCGGGCTTTGCCGGCGCCTTCCGTGACGTGCCTTTTGGCGAGGGCACGGTGGACTTCGTCAACTGCTTCAAGACACTGCACGGCCTGGGTTACGCCGGACCCTTTTTGGTGGAGATGTGGACCGAGAAGGCCACCGACCCGCTGCTTGAAATCCGCCAGGCCCGCGCCTGGGTGACAGAGCGCATGCGCGCCGGAGGTTACGCATGAAGTGGCAGGCACTGAAGCAGCAGGTGCTGCACGCCAACCTGGAACTGCCCCGCCTGGGGCTGGTGTCCTTCACCTGGGGCAACGTGAGCGCGCGCGACGTGGCCAGCGGCGCCATCGTCATCAAGCCCAGTGGCCTGCCGTATGAAGCCATGACCGCCGACGACATGGTGGTGGTGGACCCGGACGGTGTGGTGCTTGAAGGTGCACGCAAACCTTCGTCGGACCTGGCCACGCACCTGGCGCTGTACCGCGCCTTCCCGGCCGTCGGCGGCGTGGTGCACACCCATTCCAACTGGGCCACGGTGTGGGCGCAGGCCTGCCGGCAGATACCCGCGCTGGGTACCACCCATGCCGACTACTTTCGCGGTGCCATCCCTTGCACGGCAGTACTCAGCGAGGCGCAGACACGCGGCGCGTACGAAGCGGAAACCGGCCTGGCCATCGTGCAGCACTTCAGGCAAGCCGGCATCGACCCGGTGCAGATGCCCGCCGTGCTGGTGGCCAACCACGGCCCGTTTGTGTGGGGCCCTGACGCCGACACCGCCGTGCACAACGCGGCGGTGCTGGAGTTGACCGCGCAGATGGCCTTCCTCACGTTGCAACTGAACGCACAAATGCCGGCCATGCCCACGCACTTGCTGGACCGCCACTTCTTGCGCAAACATGGGCCCGGCGCGTACTACGGCCAGACCTGAGAAGTTCGTCGCTCGGGCAGCATGCTTGCTCAGCCATCCACCCAGGCGCACTCGCAGGTGAAGTGACGCAGGAATGGGGGCTGCTTGGTGATGCGCACACCGCGGATGCTGGAGGCCTTTTGCCGGAGATCGCCGATGACCTCCGCCGCGTAGTCGAAGTGCGACTGCGTGTACATGCGCCGAGGGAATGCCAGCCGTACCAGCTCCATGCGGTGGTAGGTCTCGGTGCCATCGTCCAGCCGCTTTCCGAACATCACTGAGCCGATTTCCACACCCCGGATGCCGCCTTCCAGGTACAGCGCATTGCACAGAGCCCAGGCCGGGTAGTGCGCCACCGGCATGTCCGGCAACACCGTGCGCGCGTCGATGTAGACGGCGTGGCCGCCGGTCGGCTTGACAAAGCCCACACCAGCGGCTTCGAGCCTTTCGCCCAGGTACTCGGCCGTGCGCAGGCGGTAGCGAAGGTAGTCCTCCTGCATGCCTTCCTCCAGGCCGATGGCCATGGCCTCGAGGTCGCGGCCGGCCAGTCCGCCATAGGTCGGGAAGCCCTCGGCCATGATCAGGCCGTTGCGCACGGCATCGATCCAGGCGTCGCTTCTGAGCGCGATGAAGCCGCCCATGTTCACCATGCCGTCCTTCTTGGCGCTCATGGTGCAACCGTCGGCATAGGAAAACATCTCCTGCGCAATTTCGCGGATCGGTGTGTTTTCGTAGCCGGCTTCGCGCAACTTGATGAACATGGCGTTTTCGGCGAAGCGGCATACGTCCATGATCAGCGGCTTGCCATGCCGCTTGAGCAATTGTGCGTAGGCCCGGATGTTGGCCATGGACACCGGCTGGCCGCCGCCGGTGTTGTTGGTGACGGTGATCATGCCGAAGGGAATACGCGGGCCTTCGGCCAAGAGCACGGCCTCGGCGCGTGCCAGGTCGATGTTGCCCTTGAAGGGATGCACGGTGGCCGGCTGCATGCCTTCGGCGATGACCAGGTCCAGCGCTTCGACGCCGAGGTATTCCAGGTTGGCGCGTGTGGTGTCAAAGTGGCAGTTGTTGGGCACCAGTTCACCCCGCTTGCACGCTGCGGTGAACAGGACTTTCTCTGCAGCGCGCCCTTGGTGCGTAGGCACGAAGTGCTTCATTCCGGTGATGCCCTGCACCACGGCCTCGAGCCTGAAGAAGCTGCGCGCGCCCGCGTAACTCTCGTCGCCTTCCATGATGGCGCCCCACTGGCGCGACGACATGGCGCCCGTGCCGGAATCGGTGAGCCAGTCGATCAGCACGTCTTCAGCGCGCAACTTGAAGACATTGAGCTTGGCCGCCTCCAGCAGGCGCTCACGCTCGGCGCGCGTCGTCATTCGGATCGGTTCGATGGACTTGATCCGGAAGGGCTCGATCAGGGTCTTGGGCATGAGGCTTCAAACAGGCTGCAGCAGCGGGCGGAGGGAACCCGTCGCCGGATGGGCCGGCGGCGTGTCGTCTATTGTCGCGGTACCGTCTCCAGGCACTGCGCAAGTCGCGCTGCCTCGCCCCAGGTTTCAAACGCGGCCCGCGGCTGGGTCGCCACTTCTGCGTCTTTCTCGTGGCTGAACGATCGTCCTGGAAGCCTGGTCACCGCAGGCCGATACCATTCTCCATCGCGTCCGACCCGCAGGCTACTGCACGCGGCTTCAGCCGAACGCCGCGCGAGCACGGCACCAGCGAGAGTCGGCGCGGCCAATCGAGGGAGTGGTGATGGACGAAGTTCCTGCGGCCGATGCTGCACAACCCGTGCCGAGCATGCCTGGCGCTGCCGGCCCAGCGTCCGGCCCTGGCCCGTGGCGCCGCCTCGGCCAGGGCCTGGCCCTGCTGTTGGGCACCTGGGCGGCGCCGCCCTGGGTGAACTGGATCGGCAGGCTGCTGCGTGGAATCACCGGCCACGGTATTGCACAGGTGCGCGCCAGGCCGCGGGCCAGTGCTGTGGCGCTGTTGGCGCTGGTGCTGATCGGCGCCGGCGGCTACTTCGGCCACGCTTGGTGGCAGGGGCGGCCTCAGCCCGTGCAGGTGACGTTCACGGTCGTCAACCCGGCACTCACCGACTTCGCCAACGAGGGCAAACCGCAGGCCTTGGCGGTGACGTTTTCGCAGTCGGTAGCACCCTTGGCGCTGGTGGGCAAAGACGTCACGGCGGGCATCACCTTGAGCCCGGCTGTCGAAGGCACCTGGAACTGGACCAGCGACCGCCAGCTCGAGTTCAAGCCCAAGGCCGAATGGCCGGTGGGTGCGCAGTACAAGGTGGTGATCGAGCGCAGCGCCATTGCGCCGCAGATCACGCTGAACACCTACGACTTCGAGTTCTCCAGCGCCGCCTTCGTGCCCACCGTGCGCAAGACCGAGTTCTACCAGGACCCGATCAATCCGACCTTGAAGAAGGCGGTCTTCGAGATCGGCTTCACACACCCCGTGAACACTGCGGAGTTCGAGCGCCGCGTCGAGTTGCGCCTGGCCGGCCAGGCCGATGGCGTGCTGGGCGTCGGGCGCGAGACCACACGCTTCACCGTCGTCTACGACAAGCTGCACCTCAACGCCTACGTGCATTCGGCCGTGCTGCCGATTCCCAAGGAGGCAACGAGCCTGCGCCTTGCGCTCGACAAGGGTGTCAGCGCACAAGCCGGCGGCGTGCCGAGCAAAGAGGCCCTGACCGACGCCGTGGACGTGCCCGGTCTGTACAGCCTGCAGGTGGCCGACGTGGGTGTGACGGTGGTCACCAACGAGCGCTTTGAGCCCGAACAGGTGCTGACCGTCGCCAGCTCGCAGCTCGTGCATGAGCGCGAGATGGCCAGAGTCGTCACCGCCTGGGTGCTGCCGCTGCAGAACCCGCGCGTGAAGAAGGAAGAGCAGACCGAAGAGCCGTACGCGTGGTCGGACCCCTCTGAAATCACCGCCGAGGTGCTGAAACTCGCCACCAAGCTGGACTTGGCACCGATTCCCGCCGAGCAAGAACACACGCAGGCGCACGCCTTCAAGATGCGCGCCGATGTCGGCCGCATGGTCTACCTGCGCGTCGATCCCAAGCTCAAGAGCTTTGGCGGCTACCTGATGCGCGACGCGGCGCAGTTCATCACCACCGTACCGCCTTACCCGAGCGAACTGCGCATCCTGAGCCAGGGCGCGCTGCTGGCGATGAGCGGCGAGAAGAAGGTGGCCGTGCTGGTGCGCGATCTGCCGGGCATCCGCGTCGAACTGGCGCGTGTGCAGCCTTCGCAACTGCAGCATCTGGTGTCGCAATCGCAGGGCAACTTCGCCAACCCCGACTTCATCGGCAGCTTCGGTCCCGACAACCTGGCCGACCGCTTCGAGACCAAGATCCCGCTGCCGGGCCTGGAACGTGGCAAGCCGCACTACCAGGCCATTGACCTGGCGCAGTACCTTGCCAAGAGCGGCGATCTCAAGCGTGGCTTGTTTCTGCTGAAAGTGCAGGGCTACGACCCCAAGGCCGAAGAAGCTGCGGCGCGTCAACGCAAGGCCGCACCCGACCCGAATGCACCTGCACAAGCCGAACCCAGCGAGCAGGAAGCGCAGTACCCCGATGCCGAGACCGGCGGCGAGACCGTGGACCCTTCGTCGAAGGAAGAACGGCGCCTGGTGCTCGTCACCGACCTCGGGCTGCTCGTCAAGCAGTCGACCGACGGTTCTCGCGATGTCTTCGTGCAGTCCATCTTCAGCGGCGAGCCGGTCGTCGGCGTGACGGTGGACGTGGTGGCCAAGAATGGCAGCACGCTGTTCACGCAAACCACCGACGCCGCCGGTCGCGTGCACTTCGACAAGCTGGAAGGCATGGTGCGCGAACGCGCACCGCTGCTCGTGCTGGCGCGCAAGGGCGGCGACATGAGCTTCATGCCGCTGAACCGCAGCGACCGCCAGCTCGACTACTCGCGTTTCGACGTCGGTGGCCTGCAGAACGCGCGTTCGTTGGACCAGCTCAGCGCGTATCTGTTCTCCGACCGCGGCATCTACCGGCCCGGCGAGACCCTGCACATAGGCCTCATCGTCAAGAGTGCCGACTGGGCGCGGCCGCTGGCCGGCGTGCCGCTGGAAGCGGAGGTGCTGGACGCACGCGGCCTGACCGTCAAGAGGGAACGCGTGCGCGTCGGCGCTGGCGGCTTCCTGGAACTGAGCCACACCACGCAAAGCACCTCGCCCACCGGCAACTACACCGTCAACCTGAACATTCTCAAGGACGGCAACGTGCTGCGCCAGATCGGCAGCACCACGGTCAAGGTGCAGGAGTTCATGCCCGACCGCATGAAGGTCAGCGCGCAGTTGCTCACCGCAGGCGACGTGCCGGCCGCCGGGCTCAGCGACGGCTGGGTGCACCCCAAGGACCTGAAAGGCCGCATCAATGCGCAGAACCTCTTCGGCACGCCGGCCGAGAACCGGCGCGTCGAACTCGCGCTGACGCTCAGCCCGCCAAGGAGGGGTTCAACGAGAACCTGCCCGAAGGCAAGACCGACGCCAAGGGCGACGCTGACTTCGATCTCAACCTCTCGCGCTACGCGCGTGCCACCTACCGCCTGAGCCTGTTGGCCAAGGTCTTCGAGCCCGAAGGCGGCCGCAGCGTGGCCGCCGAGGCCAGCGTGCTGGTGTCGGAACTGCCCTTCCTGATGGGCGTGAAGAACGACGGTGACCTGGCCTTCGTCGCGCGCGGCAGCAAGCGCGTGAGCCAACTCATCACCATCGACCCACAGGCCAAGCCACGCGCCACTGCAGGCCTGACGCTGCAGCGTGTGGAGCGCAAGGTCGTCTCGGTGCTGATGCGCCAGGCCAACGACACCTACAAGTACGAGTCGCGCAAGAAGGAGGCTGTGCTCGGTGAGCAGCCCTTGGTGGTGCCGGCCGCCGGCTACACGCTGGCGCTGGACACCCGCACGCCGGGCAACTTCAGCTACGTGGTGCGCGACGCGGCGGGCGTGGAGCTCAACCGCATCGACTACAGCGTGGCCGGCCAGGGCAACGTCTCGCGCTCGCTGGAGCGCAATGCCGAACTGCAGCTGACGCTGAACAAGAAGGACTACGCGCCAGGCGAGGAGATCGAGGTCAGCATCCGCGCGCCCTACGTTGGCGCCGGCCTCATCACCATAGAACGCGACAGGGTCTTCACGCAAGCCTGGTTCAAGACCACGACGACGGCCTCGGTGCAGAAGATCCGCCTGCCCAAGGACTTCGAGGGCAACGGCTACGTCAACGTGCAGTTCATCCGCGACCCGGGCTCAGACGAGATCTTCATGAGCCCGCTGAGCTACGGCGTGGCGCCGTTTGCCACCAGCCTGGCGCAGCGCACGCAGGCACTCAAGCTCAGCGCGCCGGAGCTCACCAAGCCGGGCCAGGTGATGAAGATCAAGCTAGCCAGCGACCGGCCCACGCGCGCCGTCGTGTTTGCAGTGGACGAAGGCATCCTGCAAGTGGCGCGCTACAAGAACGCCGACCCGCTGGGCCACTTCTTCCAGAAGCGCGCGCTGGAAGTGCGCAGCACGCAGATCCTCGATCTCATCCTGCCCGAGTTCAAGCGCCTGATGGCGGCCTCGGCCCCGGGCGGGGACGAGGCGGGTGCCAATGCACGTTTCCTGAACCCTTTCAAACGCCGAGGCGAGGCGCCGGCCGTGTACTGGTCGGGCATCGTGGACGTGAACGGCGAACGCGAGTTCAGCTACACCGTGCCCGACCACTTCAACGGCACGCTGCGGGTGATGGCCGTTGCGGTCAGCGATGCGTCGCTGGGCGTGGCGCAGACCAAGGCCCTGGTGCGCGGTGACTTTGTGATTTCGCCCAACCTGCCGCTGATGGTGACGCCGGGTGATGTGTTCGAGGTCTCGGTGGGTGTGGCCAACAACATCGCTGGCTCCGCAACGGATTCACCCGTGCAACTGGCGCTGAAGGTGGCGCCGGTTTTCGAGATCGTGGGCCCGGCTGCGCAGACGCTGAAGATCAGCGCCATGCGGGAAGCCGTTGCGACCTACCGCCTCAAAGTTAGGGACGCGAGCAACGCCACGCTGGGCTCGGCGGCACTCGAATTCACGAGCAGCCTGGGGCCGAAGTCCGCCACGCGCAAGCTCGAGATCAGCGTGCGGCCGGCCTCGCCCAAGGCCACCACGCTGGCGCTGGGCAGCTTCAGCGGCAGCACCGAGGTGGCCACGCCGCGCGACCTGGTGCCCGAGTTCCGCCAGCAGGAGGTGGCCGTGTCGGTGTTGCCGCTGGCCCTGGTGCCGGGACTGATGCGCTACCTGGACGACTTCGAGCACGCCTGCACCGAGCAGCTGATCAGCCGCGCCTTGCCGGCACTGGTGATGTCGCATCGGCCGGAGTTCGCCATCGAGCGGCCACCGCAGGAGGCGGCCAAGACACTGGAGGGCACGCTGCGCGTGCTGCGCACACGCCAGAACGCACAGGGCGGCTTCGGCTTGTGGGGCGCCGCCGTACAGGCCGACGAATTCGCGTCGGTCTATGCCGTGCACCTGATGCTGGAAGCGCGCGAGCTTGATGTGCCCGGCGCGGCCGTGCCGGGTGACTTGTTGCAAAAGGGCATCGAGTACCTGCAGCAACTCGCCGCCAGCAACCCGGCCGATCTGAGCGGTGCACGCAGCCGCGCCTATGCCACCTACCTGCTCACGCGCAACGGCGCCGTCACCACGCCGCTGGTGGCCAGTCTGCGCGAGACGCTGGACGCCAAACACGCGGCGGTGTGGAAGCAGGATGCCACGGCCTCGTTCCTGGCCGCCACCTACCAGCTGCTGAAGCAGGAGAGGACGGCCGCGGAACTGATCACGCCGCTCATCAAGCAGCTCGAGGCTGGGAGCGCCGACTTCCGTTATGCCGACTACACCGACCCGACGATCCGCGACGCGCAGTTGCTTTACCTGCTGGCGCGGCACTTCCCGGCGCGGCTGAAGTCGCTGGAGCCGAACACGCTGCAGCGCTTCGTGGCCCCGCTGTCCAGGGGGCGCTACAACACGCTGTCCTCGGCGTGGTCCATCCTGGCCATCGACGCCATAGCGCGGCAGTTGGGCAGCGAGGCATTGGGCAAACTATCGGCGACGCAGGTCGATGCCAAGGGCGTGGCGCTTTCGCTCAAGCTGCCGGCCAACCTGCTGCCGCGCGTGGCTTTTGCAGCCGGCACCGTGAAGCTCAAGCTGGCCAACGAGACGGCACTGACCACCTGGTACGCCGTCACCCAAAGCGGCTTCGACCGCACACCGTCGACGACCGAGCTGAAGTCCGGCCTGGAGGTGCTGCGTGAGTACATCGGGGCCGACGGCAAGGCGGTCACCGGCGTGAAGATCGGTGACGAGCTCACCGTCAGGCTCAGCCTGCGTGCGATGGCGATGAGCGGCAACGATCCTGGCGCCGCGCACGTGGGCAGCGTGGCGTTGACCGATCTGCTGCCCGGCGGCTTCGAGCCGGTGCAGCAGCGCGACGCCAACGGCGTGGCCAACACGGTCAGCGGTCCGGCCATGGCCTTTGCCGACGTGCGCGAAGACCGTGTGGTGATCTACGCCTCGGCCAGCAACTCGGTTCAGACTTACACCTACCGCATCCGTGCCACCAATGCGGGCGAGTTCATGGTGCCGCCGGCCTGGGCGCAGGGCTTGTATGAACGCGAACGCCAGGCGCGCTCGCTGGCAGGCAAGGTGGTGGTGGGTGCCAAGTAGCGCGGCCGGGCATCGGCGCCTCGCGTTCATCCGCGCGGGGTTGCCGGTGTGGGCTGTGGCGGCCGTGACAGCCGCCGTGTTGTTCGCGCTGCTGAGCCTGCGTCTGTTGCCGCATGCCCCACTGCGCGAGCACGCCAGCTATTCGCGCGCCTTCTACAGCAGCGACGGCGCGCTGCTGCGCCTGACGCTGGCCCACGACGAGCAGTACCGCGTCTGGACACCGCTGGAGCGCATCGACCCGCGGCTCGTCGAGGCAGTGCAGCTCTACGAAGACCGCTGGTTCCGCTGGCACCCCGGCTTCAACCCGGTCAGCCTGGTGCGCGGCGCCTGGTCCGCCTGGCGCGGCGAGGGGCGCCGCGGCGGCTCCACGCTGAGCATGCAGCTTGCACGGCGCCTGTACCGCATCGACAGCCGCACCCCCGCGGGCAAGCTGCGGCAGGTGGCTGCAGCGGTTTGGCTCGAAGCACGCCACGGCAAACACGACATCCTGGAGGCCTACCTCAACCTCGCGCCGTACGGCGGCAACATCGAAGGCGTGGGCGCGGCCAGCCTGGTTTACTTCGGCAAGCGTGCGCAAGCCCTGCTGCTGCCCGAAGCGCTGGCGCTGGCGGTGATTCCGCAGAACCCCAACCGCCGTGGCACCGAGGTGCATGCGGCCGACGCCGCCTCTGATGCAACTTGGCCACGAGCCTTGAGCGCTGCGCGTGCGCGGCTGTGGGCCGCCTGGACGAAGCGCTACCCGCAAGCAGCCTCGGCGGCCGACACGGCTGCGTTGGCACTGCCGCTGCAACTTCGCAGCACGCGCCAACTGCCGTTTGCTGCACCGCATGCGGTACAGACGCTGATGCGCCAGTTGCCCGACCAACCCGAGACCACACTCACGCTGCACGCCTCTAGTCAGGCCACGCTTGAGCGCGCGATCAGCCAGTTCGTGGACGTGCGCAAAGGCCTGGGCATCCACAACGCCGCGGCGCTGCTGATCGACAGCGAGACCATGCAGGTGCGCGCCTGGGTTGGATCGGCCAACTGGCACAACGCCGCCATCGACGGCCAGGTCAACGCCACCACCGCCAAGCGCTCGCCCGGCTCCACGCTCAAGCCCTTCATCTATGCGCTGGCGCTGGACCAGGGCCTGCTGCATCCGAGCAGCCTGCTCAAGGACGCGCCCACCGCCTTCGGCACCTACAACCCCGAGAACTTCGACGGCCGCTTCGAAGGCCCGATTGCGGCGCAGGACGCGCTGGTGCGCAGTCGCAATGTGCCGGCAGTGTCGGTGTCGTCGCGCTTGTCCAAGCCCACGCTCTATGAATTCCTCAAGTCTGCCGGCGTCAGCCGCCTGGCCAGCGAACAGCACTACGGCCTGGCCCTCACGCTGGGTGGCGGCGAGCTCAGCATGGAAGAACTCGCGCGGCTGTACGCGATGCTCGCCAATGGTGGACAACTGCGGCCGCTGATCACTGTGCCGGCCGATGCGGCAACGCAGGCCGCGACCCCCCGTGCGCTGCTCAGCCCCGAAGCGGCCTGGGTCACACTGGACATGCTGCAGGCCAACCCGCGGCCCGACACTGGCCAGCGCGCTTTCCCGGCCGTGGCCTGGAAGACCGGCACTTCCTGGGGGTTTCGAGACGCGTGGACGGCAGGCGTGTTTGGCCGCCAGGTCTTGGTGGTGTGGGTGGGCAACTTCGACGGCACGGCCAACCCCGCCTTTGTCGGCGTGCAGACCGCGGCACCGCTGTTCTTCCAGATCGTCGACAGCTTGCGCAGCCAGGGACTGGCGCCCGGCGCCAGCGCTCTGCCGGGCCCGCTGAACCTGAGCAAGGTGGCGGTATGCACGGCCAGCGGCGAGCTGCCCAATGACGAATGCACCGAACGTACTCAGACCTGGTTCATTCCCGGCAAGTCGCCGATCAAGGTGAGCACGCTGCACCGTGCCTTGTGGGTGCAGACGGCCACCGGCCGCGCTGTTTGTGGCGCAGGCCCTGGTGTGCAGCGCGAGGTCTTTGAGCACTGGGGCAGCGACATGCTGCAGATCTTCGCGCAGGCCGGCATGCCGCGTCGCGTGCCTCCTGCGGCGCCACGCTGTGGTGGCAGCCGCGCGGCGGCCGGCGCCGAAGACGGGCCACAGATCGTCTCGCCGCTGCGCGGTGCGAACTACGTGCTGCGCCTCAGCCACGAGTCGCGCTTGACCCTGCGCGCCAATGCCCGCCGCCAAGGCCCGCTGTACTGGTTCGCCGACAACGCCTTCCTGGGCAGCACGCTGGCCGGCAAGGATCTGCCTTGGCAGCCGCCGGCCGCCGGGCGCTATGCCATTTCGGCCGTCGACGCCAGCGGAGCCAGCGACTCCCGAGAGATTGCTGTCGAATTCGCCCCCTGAGTTGACTCACAGGCTCTGAGCCTGCAAAGCAGGAAAGAGCGCCGGTAGCCATCAAGCTGGCGACGAAGCCCCAGCCGCGCTGGAATCACCCGTTGCTGTCGATGAGAACAGCGGGCCACACCCAGCGGTGCCTTTCATCGTCTGCCCCAAAGCAAACCAGCCAACCCATGGGTCAAGAGCACCGTGTTTCTTACAAGGTCTACTACGAAGACACCGACAGCCTGCGCGTGGTCTATCACGCCGACTACCTGAAGTTCCTGGAACGCGGGCGCAGCAAATTCGTGGGCTCGCTGGGGCGTCCGAACCACGACTGGATTCGGAACGGCTACAACTTCGTGGTCTATGAACTGTCGATGAAGTTCAAGCGCTCGGCGCGACTGGGCGACCTGCTGGAAGTGGTGACTTCGTTCCGGCTCGACTCGGCCTACCGGGGCCGCTTCAGCCAGCGGCCAGAATGTACTGAGCCTGTCGGGCGATCTGGCGGCTACTCCTCTGGAACACGGTGGACGTTGAGTCCGGCGGCCTTGAGCTCTTCACAGAATCCCACCGGCGTCATCCAGTCGGTGACCAGCAGGTCCACGCGTTCGAGCGGGCAGGTCAGGAAGCTCGACACGCAGTTCATCTTGCTGTGGTCGGCGACCACCACGATCTTGTCGCTGGAGTTTTCGATCATGGCCTTGTTGACGCTGGTTTCCAGCTGCACGGCCGTGGTGCAACCGCGCTTGATGCTCACGCCGTTGATGCCCAGCACCGTGAGGCTGGAATAGATGCTCTGCAGGCTGGCACTCGTGAGGCTGCCCACCAGTGAACGCGACTGCGGCCGGTAGTCACCGCCGAGCAGGATGAGTTCGATGCCCGGGTCCAGGTCCAGCAGCAGGCTGGCGGCGTTGTTGGTGACCACGCGCACCTTCTTGCCCTTGAGGTGGCGCACCACCTCCAGCGTGGTGGAGCCGGCGTTCAGGAACACGGTTTCGTCCTCGCCGATGAGCGATGCCACGTACTTGCCGATCAGCGTTTTTTCTTTCTTGGCGGTGTGGTCCTTGGCTTCAAAAATCTCCTCGAAACCCAGGTCCGAAACGGAGATGGCGCCACCGCGTGTGCGCTCCAGCAGCTTGTCCATGGCCAGCGTGTCCAGGTCACGCCGGATGGTGATCTTGGAGACGCCAAACTCGGCCGCCAGTTCGTCGGCCGACACCGACTTGCGCTGGTAGACCATCTCCAGGATCTTCTTGTGCCGGTAGTTCGACACCGCCATGATGGAGCGCTTTCCGATTTCTTTGACAGGGGCCATGGCGCTACTCGAACAAGGCCCTCAGGTGCGGGGCCGACAGCGCATCGTAGACGGCACGGGCACGTTCGCGCTGGCGGCGGTACACCGCGCCCGCAGCGGCGTCGGGGTCATAGGCGGTGGGTGGGTCACGCTGCGCCAGGCGGGCAAAGGCCTGCGCATGGCTCGCGGCCAGGCCCGTGGCCACGCAGCCGGCGATCCAGGCGCCTTCGGAGGTGGCTGGCAAAGCGCCGCAGCGGGCGCTCCAGCACGTCGGCCTGGATCTGGTTGAACAGCGCCGAGCGTGTCATGCCGCCCGACACATGCACCGTGGCCACCGCGCCGCACAGCTGCTCCACCACGCCCAGGCCCTCGGCAAGCTCAATGGCAATGGCCTCCAGCAGGGCACGCGCCAGGTCGCCGCGTGTGGTGCTCAGGCTGATGTGGTGCAGCGAGGCGCGCGCGTGCGGGTCCCAGTGCGGTGAGCCGGCGCCTTTGAAGTGCGGCAGCCACAGCAGGCCGTGGCTGCCCGCCGGCACGGCGGCGGCTTCGTTCGCCCATTGCGCCAGTGCGCCGGGGTCGTCTGCATGCAGGCCCAGCAGGTCCATGAGCCAGCGCTGGGCCGCGCCCGATGTGAGCGTGGCGGCCTCCACGATGTAAGCGCCGGGTGCCGCCGAGACGTTGCACGAGACACGCATCTGCGCATCAAGTACCGGCGCATCGGCGTGGCCGATGAGGTAAGAGCCTGTGCCGGTATTGGCCACGGCGTGTTGCGGCCCGAGCAGGCCCAGGCCGAGTGCCGCGCACTGCTGGTCGCCCCCGGCGCTGACCACCGGCAGGCCGGCGGGCAAGCCGGTGTGGGCCGCTTCGGCGGCGGCCAGCCCACCCACCACCGCGCCGGGCGGCACCAGTTCGCACAACATGGCCTGTGGCACGCCAAACAGCGCCAGCAGTTCTTCGTCCCACTGGCGTGTGTGCAGGTTCAGCAGGTTGGTGCGGCTGGCCAGGCTGTGGTCGGTGGCGTAGCGGCCCGTCAGGCCGTGCAGCACCCAGTCCTGCACACCCAGCAGCTTGTGCGTGGCTGCCCACACCTCGGGCCGGTTCTGCCGCAGCCACAGCATCTTGATGGCCGAAAAAACCGGCGAGATCTTCAGGCCTGTCTTGCGGTAGACGGCAGCGTTGTGGCCGGACATGGCCTGCGCCAGCGCGGCGCAGCGTGTGTCCTGCCAAAGAATGGCGGGGTGCAGCGGCGTGCCCGCTGCGTCTACCGCGATCAGCGACGAACGCTGCGCCGTGACGCTGATGCAGGCCGGCTCCAGCCGTTGGTCTTGCACCGCCTGGCCCGCGCTGCGCAGCACGGCACGCACCTGTGCCTGCCATGAGCGGGGGTCTTGTTCGACACGCCCGTCGTCCAGGACCTCGGGCGGGTTGTGGCGCTGTGCACTGTGCAGCACACGGCCGTTTTCGTCGTAGACGGTGGCACGCAGGCTGGTGGTGCCAATGTCCACCGCGATCACGGCTTTCATGTGGCACCCCGGCAATCGATCATGCGCTTACCCCTTGACTGCGCCAGCGGTCAGGCCGGTGATGATCTGCCGCGCTGCGATGAAGGTGAAGATCAGCGGCGGCACTGCAATCAGGCTGCCCAGGGCCATGATCTTGCCCCAGTCCACGCCGATGTCGGTGATGTACAGCGAAGCCGCCACCGGCAGCGTGCGTGTGGCGCGGTCGGTCAGCACCAGGGCCAGGATGAATTCGTTCCAGGCAATGCGGAAGGTGAAGATGGCGGCCGCCGCCAGCCCCGGCTTGATGAGCGGCAGCACCACCTTGTAAAACACCTGGATGGGGCCGCAGCCGTCAATGGCCGCAGCCTCTTCCAGCTCAGGCGGCACCTGCAGCACAAAGCCGTACAGCAGCCAGATGGTGAAGGGCAGGTTCACCGCCACGTACAGCAGCACCAGTCCGGGCAGCGAGTTGATGAGCCCGGCGCGGCTCCACAGCATGAACACCGGCACCGCCAGCACGGCCAGCGGCACCGTGCGCAGCAGCAGGGTGGTGTAGGCAATGGTCTTGCGGCCCTTGAAGCGAAAGCGCGCCAGGCCGTAGGCCGCCATGCAGCCCAGCACCAGCGTGATGAGCGTGGACACCACGCCCACGATCAGGCTGTTGGTGAGGTAACGCGTGAAGCTTCCTTCGCCCAGCACCTCGCGGTAGTTTTCAAGCGTGGGCGCAAAGAAGAAGCTGATGCTGTTGGTGAAGATCTGCGTCTGCACCTTCAGCGAGGTGGCAAACATCAGCACGATGGGCGCCACGCAGACGATGGCCAGCAGCACCAGCACCGAGTAGTGCGTGGCGACCACGGCGGGGTGGCGGCGCATCATTTTTCGTCGTCCTTCAGCGGGTTGGAAAGCTTCAGCGCCAGCCACGACAACAGCGCCACCACCACCAGCAACAGCACCGAGATGGCCGCCGCCGTGCCCAGGCGCTGGCCCACGAAGGCGGTCTTGTAGATGTGCAGCGACAGGATTTCGGTGCTGTCACCGGGGCCGCCGAAGGTGAGGATGTAGATCACCTCCAGCACGCGGAAGGCGTCGATCAGCCGCATCAGCAGCGTGATGGCGATGACGTGCATGATCATCGGCAGCTTCACGCGCATGGTGGCCTGCCACCAGGTGGCGCCGTCGATGCGCGCCGCTTCCAGCACCGAGGTGTCCACGTTGGCCAGGCCGGCGATCATCATGATGAAGACAAAGGGCGTCCACTGCCAGATGTCGGCAATGATGATGGCGATGAAGGCCGTGCTCTCCTGCGCCAGCCAGCCCACGGGCGCCGCGCCAAAGAGTTGCATGATGGCGTTGAGCAGGCCGAACTGCGCGTCAAACAGGTAGCGCCAGGTCAGGCCCACCGCAATGGGCGCAATCATCATCGGCAGGATGAAAAGGGTGCGGAAGAAGGCCATGCCCCGCACGTCACCTTCCAGCGCCAGCGCCAGTGCAATGCCCAGCAGCATCTCGGCCACCACGCACACGGCCGCGAACATCAGCGTGGTGACGAGCGAGCGCCAAACCGCCGCGTCCTGAAACGCGGCGACGAAGGCGTCGGTGCCCACCCACTTGGCCTCGCCCCAGGGTGTGCCCATGCTCCAGTCGTAAAAGCCCAGTTGCAGGGCCGACAACAACGGCACCAGGCAGGCCACGGCCATCACCACCACGGCGGGGCCGAGGTAGACCAGGGGAACCCAGCGTGGTGTGCGCATGGCGGTAGCGTGGCGTCAGGCGGTGGTGGGGGTTCAGGCTTTCAGGTAGCCGCCGCGCACCATCACGGCCTTGACCTTGGGCACCATGCCGTTCAGCGCTTCTTCAGGCGTCTTCTTGCCCGTCAGGGCTTCGGACACGGCCACACCCAGGGCCTGGATGTTGATCTCGTCCCACTCGGGGATGATCGGGCGCCAGTCGGGGTCGGAGTACTCCAACTGCTGGCGCAGGGTGATGTACTCGGGGTACTGGCGCACCATCTCCAGGTCGTTGAGCGTGCTGTTGCGCGTGGGTACACCACCCACCTTGGACACGGCCTTGTCCTGCGCCTTGCTCGTCAGCCACTGCAGCAGCAGGAAGGCGGCGTCGGGGTTCTTGGCGTTCTTGGGAATGGCCAGGCCCAGGCCACCCGACTGCGACGAATAGCGCACGCCCTTGGGGTGCACCACGTAGCTCACCTGGCCACCGATCTTGGACTTTGCCGGGTCGTTGACCTGGCCGAAGATGAGTGACGAATCCAGGTACATGGCGGCCTGGCCTTGCAGGAAGCTGGTGATCATCTCGCCCTGGCCGTAACCGGGTATGCCCACCGGGCCGGTGTCGCTGACCAGCTTCAGGAACTTGAGCGCCTGCACGCCTTGGGCGTCGTTGAAGCGCGGGTTCCACTTGTCGTCAAACACCTTGCCGCCCAGCGGGTTCAGGTGCAGCAACCAGGCGTGCACACACTGGTGGCCGGCCTGGCCCCGTGAGGTGAGCGCACCCATGCCGGCCTTGTCCTTCAGGATGGGCAGCAACTTCTCGAATTCGGCATAGGTGGACGGCGGCTGCAGGTTGAGCTTGGCAAACACGTCACGCCGGTAAGCCAGGATGGAAGTCTCGGCGCCGTAGGGCAGGCCGTAGAGCTTGGCGCCCGGGCCGGCCAGGTAGCCCTTGGGGCCACCCACGAGGCCGATGTTTTCCACGTAGCGTGGCACCAGGTCCTTGAAGTCGTAGTCGGGGTCGGCGAGAGCGGTGTTCTTGAAGAACGGGTCGAGCTCGCGCACCAGGTTCTTCTTGACGTATTCGCCCTTCCACATCACCACGTAGCAGGCCAGGTCGTAGTCACCACTGGGCTTGGCCATCTCCAGCAACTGCTTGCCCTTCATGCGTGCCATGGCCACGCGGTCGGTCTCGACCTTGATGCCTGTCTGCTTGGTGAATTCAGGCAGCAGCC
>CAZUKT010000005.1:0-10870 GCA_964620975.1 uncultured Rubrivivax sp.
GGGCCGCGTCGCCGGCCAGGAACAGGCGGCCAAAACGCATGGGCTCGGTGACAAAGCTGCGCAGTGGCGCAATGCTCTTTTCTATCGACGGCCCGGTGACCAGTTGCTCGCGGCCACGCTCGTCCAGGCGGTGGCGAAGTTCGCGCCAGAAGGCGTCGTCGGTCCACTCTTCCACCTTGTCGGTCAGCGGCACCTGCAGGTAGTAGCGGCTGCGTGTCTTGCTGCGCTGTGAACACAGCGCAAAACCACGCGGTGAATTCACGTAGATCAGTTCGTCATTCACCGGCGGTGTGTCGCTGAGCAGCCCCAGCCAGCCAAACGGGTAGACCTTTTCAAACTCGGTGATGGACACACGCGGCACGCTGGCGCGGCACACACCGTGGAAGCCGTCACAGCCGGCGATGAAGTCGCATTCGATCTCATGCGCCTGGCCCGCGTGCTGGTAGGTGACACGCGGGCGCGTGCTGTCAAAGTCATGCACCTGCACGTTGGCCGCTTCGTACACGGTGGGCAGGCCGGCCGCGTGGCGCGCGTCCATCAGGTCGCGCGTCAGCTCGGTCTGGCCGTAGACCATGACGTTCTTGCCGCCGGTGAGGCCGTGCATGTCGATGCGGTGGCGCTGCCCCGCGTACAGCAGCTCAAAGCCGCCATGCACCAGGCCTTCGCGGTGCATGCGCGCACCCACGCCGGCTTCGTCCATCAGGTCGATGCACACCTGCTCCAGGATGCCAGCGCGGATGCGGCCGAGCACGTAGTCACCCGTCTGGCGTTCCAGGACGATGGCGTCGATGCCCGCCTTGTGCAGCAACTGGCCCAGCAGCAACCCCGAAGGGCCGGCGCCGATGATGGCGACCTGGGTGCGTGTGCGTGTACTCATGGGCTGTCTCCTGCTGGCCTGGATCTGCGGGTGCTTACTTGCCGGCGGCGTGCTTGGCAATCAGCGCACGCGCCGTGTCCAGCATCTGCTTGCCGTTCATGCCTTTGCTGTTCATGTCGGCCACCCAGCCATCAACCAGCGGCTGGGCCAGCACCTTCCACTTGTCGAGTTCGGCCTTGGCGATGACGTTGGTGGCATTGTGTTTGGTCAGCTTCTTGCCTTCGCCGTCGGCCTGCAAGAAGGCGCGGCCGGCAAAGGCCGACAGGGCCTGGCCGCTGTTGTTGTCAATCACCTTCTTCAGGTCGGCGGGCAGCGATTCGTACTTTGCCTTGTTCATGGCCAGGATGAAGGTGGACGTGTAGAAGGCCGGCTCGGCCGGGTCGGTCTCGGAATGGAACTTGACCAGTTCCTGGATCTTGACGGCCGGCACCACCTCGTAGGGCACCACGGCGCCGTCGATCACGCCCTTGGCCAGCGCGTCACCCACCTGCGGCACGGGCATGCTCACCGGCGTGGCGCCCAGCAGCGCCATGAACTTGTTGGTCATGCGGGTGGGGGCACGCAGCTTCAGGCCCTTCAGGTCAGCGGCCGTCTGCACCGGCTTCCTGGTCATGTGGAAGACACCGTCGCCGTGCACATGAAAGGCCAGCGGCCGCACGTCCTTGAACTCGGCCAGGCTGTACATCTGCACGTAGTCCCACAGCGCCTTGCTGGTGGCTTCGGGGCTTTGCATCATGAAAGGCAGCTCAAACACTTCAAGGCTAGGGAAACGGCCGGCGGTGTAACCCGGCAGCGTCCAGACCACGTCGGCCACGCCGTCACGGGCCTGCTCAAACAACTGCGGCGGCGTGCCACCCAGTTGCATGCTGGGGTAGATCTGGCACTTCATGCGGTTGTTCGATTCCTTGGCGATCTTGTCGCACCAGGGCTGGATCAGCAGCGTGTTGGCAAAGCTGCTGGCGGGCAGAAAGTGGTGCACCTTCAGGGTCACTTCTTGCGCCAGGGCGGGCACGGCCAGCAAGGCCGCCAGCGTGGCGGCGATGGGGCGGAACAAGGTCTTCATGGTCAGTTCTCCGGTGGACAAGAAAGCAGGGGTTGTGCGGGTGGATCAGGTCAGCAAGTGCACCAGCCACAGGGCCAGCCCGGGGAAGCTGATGAGCAGGCCCAGGCGGATGAAGTCGGTGATGAGGAAGGGCACCACACCCTTGTAGGTCTCGGTCATGGGCACGTCCTTGGCCAGGCCGTTCATGATGTAGACGTTCAGCCCCACGGGCGGAAAGATCATGCCAATGGCACACACGGTGAGGATCAGCACGCCAAACCACTGCGCCTTGTCGGCCGCGCCCAGGCCGAAGAAGTCCATGCCCATGATCACCGGGAAGAGCGTGGGCACCGTGAGCAGGATCATGCTCATCTCGTCCATCACGCAGCCCAGAATGATGTAGAAAACCATGATGCCGGCCATCACCACCAGCGGCGAAATCTGCAGGTGGCCCACCACGTCGGCCAGTTGTGCGGGCAGCTGGCTCAGCGCCAGCGACGCATTGATCATGTCCGCGCCGATGAAGATCAAGAAGATCATGCCGCTGGTCTGCGCCGTGGTGCGCACGGCCGCCACCAGCTTGGTGGGGTTCATCTCGCGCCGCACCATGGTGATGACGAAGGTGAGCATGGTGCCGATGGACGCGCCTTCGGTGGCCGTGAACAGGCCGCCGTAGATGCCGCCAAACACCACCGTGAAGATCAGCACGATGGGCCACACCGCACGCACACCGGCCACCAGTTCATGGCGCGGCACGGCTTGTGCTGCGGGGGCTTGTTCCGGGTGCAGGCGCACGATCACGGCAATGGCCAGCAGGTAGCCGATGGCCGCCAGGATGGCCGGCACGTAGGCAGCCAGGAACATCTTGGTGATGTTCTGTTCGGTCAGGATGGCGTACACCATCAGCGTCACCGAAGGCGGCAGCAGCACGCCCATGGTGCCGCCGGTGGCCAGTGCGGCCGTGGCCAGGCGGCCGCTGTACTTGATGCGGCGCATTTCCGGGTACGCCACCTGCGCAATGGTGGCCGTGGTGGCCACGGTGGACCCGGATATCGACCCGAAGGCCGCGCAGGCCAGCACACCGGCCATGGCCATGCCGCCCTTGAAGCGGCCCAGCAAGGCGTTGGCAAAGTTGAAGAGCGCACGCGACAAACCGCCTTGCACCGCCAGCGCACCCATGAACATGAAGAGGGGTATCACCGACAGGTCGTACACCGACACGCGCCCGTACACCGCGCCCTTCAGATGGCTCAGCAGCGGCAACCAGCCGGCCAGCGCGATGTAGCCCAGGGCACCCGGCACGAACATCGAAATGGCAATGGGCACACGCACCGCCATCAGCACCAGCATGGCGCCGAACATCGTGAGGCCGATGCTCATGGTGGTCATGGCGCCACCCCGCCTGCCGACATGGCACCGGCCTGCTGCCACTGCTGCACCGCCTGCACGCCACCGATCAGCACACACAGCGCCAGGCCCGGCACCATCAGCACATAGGGAATCCACAGCGGCAGGCCCATCAGCATGGAGCTTTCGCCGGCCTCTTTGATGTCGATACCGCCCACCGCCACACGCCAGGCCACCATCACCATCACCGCCGTGTACAGCAGCGAGCCAAAGGCGTCCATGCGGCGCTGCGTGCTTTCACGGGCACCCGTGGTGAAGAAGTCCACGATGATGTTGGCGCGGTGGAATTGTGTGTAGGGCAGGAAAGACGCCACCACCACCGCGCAGCCCAGTTGCACCAGTTCCACGTCTCCCAGGATGGGGTGCGAAAACAGCGACCGGCCGACGACGCTGAAGACCGTCATGCCGGCCATGGACACCAGGATCACGCCGCCAATGGCGGCGTTGATGTCACACAGGCGCTGCAGCCACCAGAGGATGCCGCGCGGGGCGGCCGGGTCATGTTGCATCGTGTCTCCGTCAGGGGTGCCGGTTCTTGCTTCCGGTCTGGGGCTGCCAGGCTTGAATCGGGTGCCGCGTGGGCCGTGTGGGCGGCTGCGGGTGTGGGCTGATCAGTGGCGTGCGGGTCAGGGCCAGGCTGCGCTGGGCACCATCACGTCGCCCCGCATCAGCAAGCGCGCGGTACGCAGCAGAGCGGCCTGCGTGACCTTCTGCGGGTCGGCCGGGTCGGTGGCCAGTGCCACGCTGAATTCACCCGTGGGGTGCTCCACCGACACCTTCTTGCTGGCGCCCTGGGGCAACACGGCCACACCTTCTGTCACCGAACCCTGCAACACGCAGGCGGTGCCCACGGTAACGGCGGCCAGCACGCCAATGGCGTCGTGGCAGACATGCGGAATGAAGCTGCGGGTGCTGATGGCGCCGCCGTGGCGCGGGGCTGCAATCAGCGTCATCTTGGGGTAGTTCTTGCGGGTCACGTCGCCCAGGCCCATGGCGTGGCCGCAGGCCAGACGCAGCCGCTCGATGCGGGCCTTGAGTGCGCTGTCGGCATTCAACTCGGCCACGCTCTCGTAGCCCGTGCGGCCCACGTCGGTGGCCTTGAACATGACCAGCGGCATGCCGTTGTCAATGCAGGTCACCGGCACGCCGTCAATCACGTCCAGCACCTGCCCGGTAGGCAGCAGGCCGCTGCACACCGAGCCGGCGGTGTCCAGAAAATTGATGGTGATGGGGGCACTGGTGCCCGGCACACCGTCGATGCGCGCGGCGCCTTCGTATTCCACCTGGCGTGCACCGCCCGCATCGGCACCGACCCGTGGCGTGTCCACCGTGATGTCACACGCCATGTCGGTGTTGAGCGTCAGCACGCGCAGCGTGGTGGTGTCGCCGTGCGCCGCCACCATGCCGGTCTCCAGCGCAAAGGGCACCACAGCCGCCAGCATGTTGCCGCAGTTGGGCGTGGTGTCCACCGTGTCCTGCTCGGGCTGCAATTGCGCAAACAAGAACTCCAGGTCAATGCCCGGGCGTGTGCTGCGCGACACGATGCCCACCTTGCTGGTCAGCGGGTGGGCGCCGCCCAGGCCGTCGATCTGGCGCTTGTCGGGGCTGCCCATCACAGCCAGCAGCACGCGGTTGCGGGCGGGCACGTCAGCAGGCAGGTCGGCGGCGTTGAAGAAGGGGCCGCGCGAGGTGCCGCCGCGCATGAAGAGGCAAGGGATGGCGACTTGGGGCATGGGCGCGATTCTTGTGCGCAGCACCCCATGCAGCAACGCTATTGCCAGACTAGCTGATATGCCGGTACGGCATGGCTTGCTGCGCAGCGCGGCACAATCGGCCCATGGACCTGAAGCAGATCGAGACCTTTGTGCAGGTGGCCGAGTTGGGCAGCTTTACGCGGGCCGCCAGCGTGTTGCGTGTGGCGCAGCCCGCGCTCAGCCGCCAGGTGCGCGCGCTGGAAGTTGATTTGCGCCAGACGCTGTTTGACCGCAACGGCCGCGGCGTCACCCTCACTGAAGCCGGCAAGCGGCTGCTGGCGCACGGGCGCGGCATCCTGCAGCAGGTGCAGCGCGCGCGGCAAGACCTGGACGAACAGCGCGGCGCCGCGTCGGGGCTGCTCAGCATCGGCCTGCCGCCCAGCATTGGCCGCACGCTGACGGCGCCGCTGGTGGAGGCCTTTCGCGCCCAGTTCCCCAAGGCCACGCTGACCATGGTGGAAGGCCTGTCCACCTACACGCTGGAATGGCTGGTGAGTGGCCGCATCGATTGCGCCGTGGTCTACAACGCCACGCCGTCAGCGGCCATCGATCTGATGCCGGTGCTGGACGAGCAGCTCTTCTTGGTGTCGGCCCGGCCGGCACGCACGCCGTCATCGGCAAGTTCATCCGCACGCCGTGAGCCCGCCGCCGGCAATGTGCGGCCGGTGGGCAAGGGCATCACCTTGGCTGATCTGGCGGCGCTGGAACTCGTCATTCCCAGCCGCCCGCACACCATCCGCATGAAGCTGGAAACCACGCTGGCCGAGGCCGGTCTCAAGCCACGCGTGGCGCTTGAAATTGAAAGCGTGCCGGCCATGCTGGACCTGCTGCAGCGCCACCCGCTGCATGCGGTGCTGTCGCTCAACGCCATTCGTGGCGGCGACCGCGAAGCCGCCTTTGTGGCCCGGCCCATCTTGTTGGGTGCCGGGCGGCCACCGCTGGCCACGTCGCTGTGGATCGCCACGTCGGCACAGCGCCCACGCGGCCCGCTGCTGGACCAGGCCCTGCCCCTGGTGGCCACGCTGCTGGCCGAGCGCCTGTGCGCGCCGGCCGCCACCAAGGCAAAAGCGTGATAGCCAACCCGGCCTGCGCGAGCGGGACGCCGGACTGCCTTGCACGCTATGCGCAAGTGCCCGCCCTGCATGCACCGGCGGGCGGCGTGACTTTCGGCGCGGCGCGCGACACCCATGCGCCTTTCGATGGCGGCATGCTGCGTATCCCCTCAAGCGGCCATGCGGCGCCCGATCTGCCGGTTCCGCATAGCCCGCCTCCATCACTGCCCTACCCGACCGACCCGCCCTACCCGCCCCTTAAGGACTCTGCATGAAGCCCGTGAGCACCCCCCTGCGCCGCCTGACCGCCTGCGCCCTGGCCGCCTGTACCTTGGCCGGCCTGGCCACCACCACCCCGGCCTGGGCCGAAAACCACGCCCTCATCATGTGGATCGGCGACTACGGCAACCCGAAGAACAACCTGCCCGGCATTGACCTGGACGCCGCCAACGCACGCAAGATTGCATTGGCCATGGGTGTGCCCCCCGCCAACATCACCGAAATCAGCAACGCCCAGTTGACGGGCGAAAACATGGCCAAAGGCATGGTGGGCCTGCTCAAGCGCATCAACGAAGGCGACAAGGTCTTCTTGTATTACTCGGGCCACGGCGCCCAGGTGCCCGGGCACGAAACCAACGCCAAGTGCACCGAAGCGCTGGTGGCCCGCGACGGCCTGGTGCTGGACGCCGACATGCAGACTGTGCTGACCGCCATGGGCCAGAAGGCCAGCCAGGTGGTGATGATGAACGACTCGTGTTTCTCGGGTGGCGCCGCCACCAAGAGCCTGGAAGCCCCGCCTCCCGGCGCCAAGGCCAAGTTCTTGCCGGCCGACGCCAAGACCAATTCGTCGGTCACCTCGGGCTATTCGTGCGGCGACCCCACCAACACCACCAAGCTGGCACGCAGCCTGTCCACCATGGCCAAAGACACACGCGGCCCGCAGGTGCTGTACATCGCCGCCAGCAACGACACCCAGGTGTCGTTTGCCACCCGCGAAGGCAGCATCGGCACGCTGGCCTGGGCCTCGTGCATGCAAGCCGCCCACGCCGACGCCGACCGCAGCGGCCGCATCAACGGCGAAGAACTGCAACTGTGCGCACAGAACTTCATAGACCGCCGCCGCACCAAGCAGACCATCACTTTGCAAGGCAACGCACAACTGCCGCTGTCCTTTGTGAAGGTCGACGACAACGCCGCCCCGGCTGCAACGCAGGCCGCAGCCCCAGCCCCGGCGGCTGCACCCGCGCCAGCAGCAGCACCGGCGGCCACGTCGGGTGCCGTCAACGCGGCCCGCGCCCTGCATGACCTGCAAGCCGCCGCCGACCGCGCCCTGCAGGTGCAGATCAGCACCGCCCGCAACAGCCTGCGCGTGGGCGTGGACTTTCTGGACTTCAGCGTCTCCACGGCCAAGGACGGCTACCTCTACCTGCTGCAAGTGGGCAGCGACGGGCAGACCTTCAACCTGCTGTTCCCCAACAAGCTGGACGACAACAACTTCCTCACCGCCGGCACGCACCGCTTCCCGCGCCAGACCTGGCGCGTGCGTGCGGGCGGGCCGGTGGGCGCGAGCCACATATTGGCCATCGTGTCGCCGGTGAAGAAGGACTTGTCACGTGGCATGGACGTGTCGTCGGTGTTCCCGCACAACGCCGCCAACACCAGAAACACCCGCACGCTGGTGGTTGAAGCGTCGGGCGCCGACACCGGCGGCTCGGGCCGCTACGGCGCCAGTGCCGTGGTCACCATCAACGAGACGGCACCCTGATGCGCACCAACCCCATGTGGCTGCAGCCACGCCATGTGGCCCTGGCCGCCGGCCTGGCGCTGGCCGGCAGCAGCCTGCAGGCGGCCGCACCCAGGGCCGGCACTGTGGCCCCGGCAGCGCTGGCAGCTTCGGCCGCTGCCACCGATGCAGCCCCCGTGGCCCTGCTCGGCGACCTGGGCCTGGCGCTGCTGCGCCTGGGTGCACCCGGCAACGCCGTGGTGTCCCCGGTGGCCACGGCCAGTGCGCTGGGCATGGTGCATGCCGGCGCGGCCGGCGCGGCCGAGCGCGAGATTGAAGCGTTGTTTGGCGCCCAGCGCGCCGGCAGCCGGGCGTTGAAGGCCCGCCTGCCGGTGCTCTTCAAGCAACTGGGCACGGGCCCCACGGCCATGGCCGGCCGCATGTGGATAGACGTGGGCACCGCAGCCGCCGTGCCGGCCGGATACACACACCGCCTGGCCACGCGCTGGGGTGCCGACGCCACACGGCTGGCCTTCAATGACCCTGAAGCCGCGCGCAAGCAGATCAACGGCTGGACCGCCGAGCACACGGCGGGCCGCATCACCGAGCTGCTGCCTGCGGGCAGCGTCACGTCGGCCACACAAATGGCGCTGACCACGGCGGTGCACTTCCGCAGCCCCTGGGAAAAGCCCTTTGACGCCAGCCGCACCGAGCCCCGCGCTTTTGCCAGTGCGCCCGGCAAGACGGCCCAGGTGCCCACCATGGTGGACGAACGCAGCGTGGTGCAGGCCCGCGTGGACGGCACCCTGGTGATGGAGCTGCCGTTTGCGGCACCCGCTGCCACGGGGGCAAACAGTGCCAGCAACGGCAGCTACGCCCTGCTGCTGGCGGTGCCCGCAGAAGGCCGCAGCGCCGACCAATTGCTGCAAGCCCTGAGTGGCGCTGAACTGGCTCGCTGGCGCGGCGCGATGCAGCCGCTGCGCTGCGAATTGGCACTGCCCAAGTTCGACATCAAGCCGCAGTCGGGTTCACTCAAGGCGGCGCTGCAGTCCCTGGGCGTGAAGACGGTGTTCACCGACCAGGCCGACCTGCGGCCCATGCTTGGCCGCCAGGCCCGCACCATGCACCTTGACGACGTGCACCATGCGGCGGGCATCACTATCGACGAACAAGGGGGCGAAGCCGTGGCAGCCGCCGCCGCCACGGTGCGCGCCAAGTCCTTTGCGGTGCCCGCGCCGGCCTGCGCAGTGGACCGCGCCTTTGTGTTTGCCGTGGTGCACCGCGCCACCGGCACACCGCTGTTTGTGGGCCGCGTCAGCGAACCGGCGCCCACGCCTTGATGTGAAGCCTTCATGGTCTGGGGCGCTGCCGCAGACCATGAAAGTTGGCCACACTCGTCTGCAACCCGGCACCCGCCATGCAAATCGTGCCACGCGCCCAGAGCTTGCAGGAATCGCCTGCCTTTGCGCGTGTGCTGCGCCAGGCGCAGCAGGTGCAGTTCGAAGACTGGCCGGAATTCATCGACCCGGCCACGCCTGGCATGCCCGACACACCGCCCTGGGCCGGCTCGTTGGTGCTGGGCGTGGCTGCGCCGCCAGGCCATGTCGGGCACTTTCATCGCCGCCTTGCGGCTGCCCTGGCCATGTTGAGCCAGTCACTGCACCAGGACACGCTGCGCTGTGTGCCCCTGGCGCGCGGCGCCAGTTGGTACGGCAGCTCAGACGCCCCGGCGCACGCGCCGCTGCAGCGGGCACGGCGCCGGGCAGTGAGTTGGCAGTTGCCCGACGGCTTTGACGGCGCTTTGGTGCTGTCGCCATTGGAAGTGCCGGCCGTGATGCCGCTGTGGTTTTGGTCCGAGCGGTGTGGCGGGGTGCAAGGTGGCATTGCCTTCACCTGGGGACACGCACCTGTGTTCGGGCAGCTGTGCGCCCACGGCAACCTGCACTTGGACGTCTACGACACCACGCTGCTGCAAGGCCTGACGACGGCGGCGCCGGCCTGCGGCTGGGTGGTGGTGCACGGCGCCTGTGTCGAGCCTTATGGGCGCGGCGGCCGCATCACGGGGCGGCGCTTGCAGGTGTAGTGGCCCGCTGAATGACCCGCTGAATGACCCGCCGATTGACCCGCCGTCTGGCGGCGCTGGCCGCAACGCTTGGCGCGTCAAGGCCTGGGGCAAAGGGGGCCAGGGCACGCGGCCAGCCCTGCAGCCGGGTGCTGGTACCAAAGGCGCTGCGCATTTCGTTGTGGCAGGTCGCTGCGTTCGGCTTCAAATTCCCGCAGCAGGCGGCGCGCCACGGCCGGGCGCTGCACGGCGGGCACACGTTGCCAACGGCCGCCCTGCCAGCGCCAAAGTCGGCCCACGGCGTAGGTGCCATCGGCCCGGCCGGGCTCGCGGCCGCTCTGCCAGTCGGCGTGGAGCAGTCCACAGCCCGGGCGGCCCGATTCGGCCACCAGCACGCTCAACGCGCCCCATTCGCTCACGTCACGGCACACCACGGTGGGCTGGCCCGCCGTCACGGTGCACAGCGTGTGGTGGCTCACGCCCATGCCGTTGCTGACCGACTGCAGCAGCGCCACCAGCCATTCAGGCTGGCCGTCGCCGTCCAGGTCGGCCAGTGTCACTTCAAAGGCCGACGCGCCCATCATGGGTGAAATTTCGGTGCGCCAGTGCTGCAGCACACGGCCGCCCTGACGGTGCTCAAAGCGCCAACCGCCGGAGCGCTGGCAGGCACACACACTTTGCTCACCCACAGCCGTGCAGTGCGCTTGCTGGCAGCCGGGCAAGGCGGCCTCAAGCGGCGCTGCCAAGACCTTGGCGGGGCACAGGCGGTCTTGCAGCGCAGGGCCCGAAACGGGCGCCCGTGCAAGTGGGGCCGCAAGTGCCTGGCTGGCCGCCAGTGGCAGGGTCAACAACAAGGCCAGCGTCGCGCATCGCAGCAACGCCGGCAGTGGTTTCAAGTCGGGCATGGCCGGCGTCAAGCCTCCGTCTCGATTCACAAACTCCAGAGGCCTCCC